>CAISVC010000656.1 GCA_903888815.1 uncultured Fibrobacterota bacterium | reverse complement strand
GGTCTCAGTGGTAAACCAGGGGAAAGGACCGGTCGAGGTCGGGTCCGCAAAGTTGCGGGTATAGATATCCTCCAGGAAATTAGCAACCGAGGTATTACTGCGCCGCACCCCGCACGTGGGACGTGAAGGATCGATTCTCCGCGCCGAATCGTTCATGGGCTGATACAGGGCATTGTTGTCCACCGATTCATTGACGCGTACACCCCAGCTTATCATTGAGGGACGGTTTCTGTCCTGATAAATCATATCTATAAGGTCCTGCATGAGATACCCCTGCCACGTGCCGGGAGTTGTTGGACTGCCACCCCCGAGGTAGCTCCATCCCGGCACTTCCTCAAACACCATGAGTCCGATTTCATCGCAGCGCTTGAAAAAATCCGGGGCCTCGGGATAGTGCGAACACCGCACGAAGTTGCACCCTAAATCGTATTTTAAAACATCAGCGTCCTTTCTCTGGAGCCTGGTCGCCGCCGCCCTGCCGAAGAACGGAAATATTTCGTGGCGGTTTAATCCGAACAGCTTGAGCACTTTACCGTTAATGTAGAATTTCGTATCTGACGCGGTGTTGCTGAAATAAATCGAACGGAAACCGGTTCTGTCCTGATGTTCGTCAACATAGCCTGCACCGTCCTGAACCTGGGTATAGACAGCATACAGATACGGGTCGTCCGGACTCCAGAAATGGGTAACCGCAGCAGATGTCGCATAAGTAATCACCGAAGACGCACCTGCCGGTATGGTGGCGCTGCCCGTTCCCGTGGCGACAACGTTATTTGTATTGTCAACGATTGAGGTAGTCACCGTGCATGTTTTCGACGCTGCTGCGTTGTTAACCACTTTCACATGGGAGGTGACGATGCCGCTGGGAGTGCAGTTGAGCCCGGTACAGTTGGGTATTGATACCCAATTATAATCAACATGGAGCGGATCGGCCACGATCAGGTAAACATTGCGGACAATACCGCCAAACAGGCAAAAATCCATCTGACCGCCTTCAGGCGGCAAGCCGCCCTGCAATTGCGAATTGACCTGCACCGCGATCACATTGTCCTGTCCCGTAACGATCTGATTGGTTATATCCAGAGTAAAGGGCGAATAGGCTCCCTGGTGCGGCGTACCGACCGGTATGCCGTTTACGTAAACAGTGGCAATGGTTGCAACGCCTTCAAACAGGAGCAGGAATCTTCTTCCGCTGTAGGCGGCAGGAGGGGTATAGTGCTTGCGGTACCATGAAATGAACTGCCAATCGGCTCCCGAGCCTTGCGTGTTTCCGCCAAAAAAATACATATGTTTCGTGGTCAAGTTCTGCTGGGGAGTGCAGACTTTAGTCCAGGCGGCATCGTTATAGGCCTGTCCAGAAAAGCCTGCATTATCGGTGTTGTTAAAGAGCCACCCCCTGTTGAAATTAAGGGTCACCCGGTTGGAATTCTGGTGCACAAACGGAGCGGACTGCACCTGCAACGATAGTGATGCGATCACCGCTCCGGCCATCAAAGATCTGTTCATC
>CAISVC010000655.1 GCA_903888815.1 uncultured Fibrobacterota bacterium | reverse complement strand
GGGAGCGGAAGCTTTTTTAAAACACCTGGAAACCGCCCTTCCCTACCTTGAGTTTAAGATCCGCCGCACCCTGTCGCGTTATAACCTGCAAGAGATAGAATCTAAAGCCCGAGCTTTGCGCGAAGTTGCCGGAATCATCGGACGGGAAGAGGATCCCTTCATCCAAAAGGAATACGCTAAATTGGGCGCCGGCCTTCTGCTGACCGATGCCGAAACTTTACTGGCGGAGATAAAACGCAGCCAGCATTATCAAGGGAACACCCGGAACAATTTACGCAGAGTTACAGAAAAACCGATTTCTAAATTAGAAGAGGCGGAGAAAAACATCGTTACCTTAGCTTTGCAAAACGCCAAGGTTTTGGGATGGTTAAAGGAACAGCTGGGGGCGGAAGATTTTACTCTGCCCGAAGCAAAAGCGGCGATTGAGATCCTGCTGACGGCAGAATTGGCAGAGGGGTCCGATCCCGCCCATTTTTTGATGCACAACCTGCCGACGGAGGAAGCCAAAAAGTTTCTTTCGCGACTGCTGGTGAGCGAGCACCTCTCCGCTACCGATAAACAAAAGGAAATCTTTGAGGATTGCTTAAAAGTTATGAAAAATGAACAACTAAAGGGCAAAATGGACGCGCTAAAAGTCGAACTAAAGGCCGCGGAGAAAGCCGGCGAGACGGGAAAGGTATCCGAATTGCTCTCCGCATTAAAGAGTGAAATTTTATAAAGCGATGATCGATAACAAACTGAGATGGAGGAGGTAGTTTAATGTTTAGAAAAGATAAAGAAATCGAATTCCTGAAGGCCACGGCTTCCCGCAAGGGGTACCTGACACCCGAAGAGATCCTCGCCATTTACCCCGAACCCGAAAAAAACCTGGATAAGATCGAGCAGCTGCTCGGCCTGGGAATCGAAGTATCGGAAAAGAAAGAAGTTAAATCGGAGCACGAACTGGAGACCGAAGCGATCCAGAAACAACTGCCCGAGATCAAAGGCGTCGGCGTAGATGACACGGTACGCATGTACCTGCGGGAGATCGGCAAGTTCCCGCTGCTCACCTCGGAAGAAGAAATCGTACTGGCCAAGCGCGTCAAGGTGGGAGAAATACGCGCCAAACACAAACTGGTCAACTCCAACCTACGCCTGGTGGTATCCATTGCTAAAAAATATACCGGCCGCGGCATGCTCTTCCTCGATCTGGTGCAGGAAGGGAACCTGGGCCTGATCCGCGCGGTTGAAAAATTCGATTATCGCAAGGGTTATAAATTTTCTACCTATGCCACCTGGTGGATCCGGCAGGCGATTACCCGCGCCATTGCCGACCAGGCCCGCACCATCCGCATTCCGGTGCACATGGTGGAAACCATCAACCGTTTGCGCAAAACCTCGCGCATCCTGCTGCAGCAGCTGGGCCGGAAGCCGACCGAAAAAGAGATCGCCAAAAGAGCTCGCATCTCGGTGGATAAAGTACGCGAGATCATCAAGGTCTCGCAGGTACCGCTTTCTTTGGAGATGCCGGTGGGCGACGAGGAAAGCTCGCACCTGGGCGATTTTGTCGAGGACGCCAGCGTACAGGCCCCCGACGACGTGGTCTTACAGGGTCTGCTGCGCGATGATCTGGAAGATGTCATGGGATCATTGACCGACCGTGAAAAGACCGTTTTGAAACTGCGTTTTGGCATGGAAGACGGCCATCCGCGCACGCTGGAAGAAGTCGGGCGGGTTTTCAATGTCACCCGCGAGCGTATCCGCCAGATCGAGGCCAAGGCGTTGCGCAAGCTCAAACATCCTACCCGCGCCCGAAAACTTCGCGAATACCTCAAGTAGTTGCGACCCCTTCGCTTTGCGTGATAAGATATTAGCCAAAGCCGGGGCGCGTAGTTTAGTGGTAGAATGCTTCCCTCACACGGAAGAGGTCAGAGGTTCGATCCCTCTCGCGCCCATTTTTCCACCGGGGGCAGTTAGTTCAGTGGTACCTGCCCGCATTGCTTCGCAAAGCGATGCAGGCGGGGAACGCCTCGCTTATCCGCCTCCGCAATGGGCGGTTAGTTCAGCGGTAGAACGCCTCGCTTACACCGAGGAAGTCGTAGGTTCGAGACCTACACCGCCCATCGCTTCGGCGGACAGGCACCGAGGAGGTATAATAAATAGTTGTTAGTTGTAGCGACGACGAAGTCAGAGCGTGTTGTGAGTTGTAAGTTATAAAAAAAGGAGTGATAACTATGGCAGAAGAAACAAAAAACGTTGATGATCTCTTAAAGCAGATTGATGAATTCGAAAAAACGATTCAGGGGCTTACCGGTAACGTGGATAAATTGAAGAAAAAGTTACAGGAGAACCAGCAAAAATACGGAGCTGACATCAG
>CAISVC010000654.1 GCA_903888815.1 uncultured Fibrobacterota bacterium | reverse complement strand
GTACCGCCTGCAGGGCGTGACGATCAACGACAAGCATGTGGAAGTCATCGTGACCCAGATGCTCCGCAAGGTCCGTATTGCCAAAGCCGGGGATACGGAGTTCCTTGAGGGCGATGAAGTTGATAAGCGAAAACTTCGCGAAGTGAACGAACGCGTCATCGGCGAGGGCGGCGAGCCGGCGACCTTCAAACCGCTCCTTTTAGGCATTACCAAGGCATCTCTCACGACCGAATCGTTCCTTTCGGCCGCATCGTTCCAGGAAACGACCAAAGTACTCTCTAGAGCCGCGGTCGAGGGCAAGACAGATAACCTCAAGGGACTCAAGGAGAATCTTATCATGGGCAACCTGATCCCGGCCGGGACCGGTGCCCGGATGTACCGGAGTTTGAAGGTAAAAGACCTTGAAACGGAAGCTGCTCCGGCTGAAAAACCCGAAACATCCGAAGATTTCATGGAGTTAGGAGAAGGGCTGTAGACCGGACGGCAGCCGAAACATTTGATTAATAGATAAATAATGTATTATCTTATGAAATTGTGTTTTTTTTGGAGGAAACCGGGTGCCAACAATCAGTCAGCTTATTCGTAAAGGGCGGAGACAGCTGCGGAACCGCAGCAAAGCGGGTGCCCTGCAGGGTTGTCCGCAACGCCGCGGCGTATGCACGCGCGTGTTTACCACCACCCCAAAAAAGCCGAATTCGGCGCTGCGCAAAGTTGCGCGCGTCCGGCTGACCAATCATCTGGAAGTCAACGCCTATATTCCGGGAGAAGGACATAATCTGCAGGAGCACTCTATCGTTCTGATACGCGGCGGCCGCGTGAAGGACGTCCCGGGCGTCCGCTACCATATCATCCGCGGCGCACTTGATACACAGGGCGTTACCGATCGTAAACAGGGCCGGTCAAAGTACGGCGTCAAAAAGCCGAAGAAGTAGGGAATCGCTATGTCAAGACGAAGGAAAGCAGGCCATAAGGAGTTCGCTCCGGATCCGAAATATAAAAGCCCGCTGGTGACCCAGTTTGTCAATAACATCATCAGGCGCGGCAAGCGGCGGCTCGCCGAGCATGTCTTTTACGACGCGCTCGCCATCGTGGGCGAGCGGAGCGGCGGTCAGGACGCCCTGGCTGTTTTCAAGAAAGCGGTCGATAATGTCAAACCGGTGCTCGAAGTAAAGTCGCGGCGTATCGGCGGCGCAAACTATCAGGTCCCCGTCGAGGTGTCGTCGGACCGGCGCATGTCGCTTGCCATCCGGTGGCTGATCACGTTCTCGAAGGAGCGGTCCGAAAAGAATATGGCGGAGAAGCTCGCCAATGAATTCATGCAGGCGGCTAAAAACGAAGGCGGCGCGGTCCGCAAGAAGATCGATACGCACAAAATGGCGGAAGCGAACAAGGCGTTCGCGCATTTCCGCTGGTAACGGTTCTTTGAATTTTCTGCGGTAGCCGGTGTACGGACGGCCCCTGTTATTATGAGTAAAGACGACAAAGAGGGGAACGCGACGATAAACCCGTGGGCGGTGCGAAACATCGGTATTATGGCCCATATCGATGCGGGCAAGACCACCACGACCGAGCGCATTCTTTTTTATTCCGGTGTGGTGCACCGTATGGGCGAGGTTCATGACGGCAATACGGTCATGGACTGGATGGTGCAGGAGCGGGAGCGGGGGATCACGATCACCTCCGCAGCAATCTCCTGCATGTGGAAGGATCACCGAATCAACATAATCGATACACCCGGTCATGTTGATTTTACGATAGAAGTAGAACGCTCTTTGAGAGTCCTGGATGGCGCAGTAGCCATATTCGATTCAGTGGGAGGCGTAGAACCTCAGTCGGAAACCGTGTGGCGGCAGGCCGACAAATATCATGTGCCACGGATCGCCTTTGTCAATAAGATGGATCGGGTCGGGGCCGATTTCGACAATGCGCTGTCGATGATGAGGAAAAAGCTTTCAATGAAGCCGGTGGTGGTGCAGCTGCCGCTGGGCAGGGAAGAAATGTTCGAAGGCATCATCGATCTGGTGCATATGAAGGCCTATCGGTACGACGAAGCGACGCTGGGCGCCCGGGTGACCGAAAGCGCGATTCCGGAAGCACTCATCGGGAAAGTGCAGCATGCCCGGGCCGAAATGCTCGAACAGGTGGTCGACTTTAACGACGAGCTCATGCACCAGATGCTTGCGGAAGGAGCCATTGATCCCGGAGCAATAGTCAAGGCGATCAGAAACGGTGTGCTCGCATCGGAGTTCTATCCGGTGCTGTGCGGGTCGGCATTCAAGAACAAGGGTATTCAGCAGTTGATCGATGCTGTTATCGATTACCTGCCGTCGCCGCTTGACCGCGGAAAAGTTGCGGGGAGAGATCCGGCGAGCGGCGAAGAACGGGTAAGGGCGCCTGACGAACAGTCGCCTTTTTCGGCGCTTGTTTTCAAGATAGCGTCCGATACGCATGTGGGACGGCTGGCGTATGTGCGGGTCTACTCGGGCAAGGGAGGATTTAAAGATCATCTCCTCAATCCCCGGACCCGGGCGAGTGAGCGGGTTACCCGGATCTTCCGGATGCACGCGAATAAACGCCATCCCGAGCAGTTCATGCATGCGGGAGAGATTTACGGCCTGGTAGGCTTGAAAGAAACGACCACCGGCGACACCCTCTGCGATCCTGATTTTCAGATCGTGTATGAACGGATGGAGTTTCCGCAGCCGGTGCTGTCGCGGTCGATCGAACCTAAAAGTACGGTTGACGAAGAGAAACTGACCGCGGCCCTCGCACGTTTGTGCGATGAAGATCCGACCTGTCAGGTAACAACCGACAGCGAAACGGGGCAGCGGCTGATTTCCGGAATGGGCGAGTTGCATGTGGAGATCCTCGTGGATCGGCTCATGCGGGAATTCAATGTCGGTGTCCATGTCGGCAACCCGCAGGTGTCGTATCGTGAGTCAATTTCGGGCAGCGCGGTCGAAGGCTTTGAATTCTCGCAGTTGATCGGCGGAAAAAGCCACTATGCGCGGGTAACGTTGGCCGTTGAAACGGTGGCGCCGTCGAGCGGCATAGTGTTTGAAAGCGCGGTTAACAATGCAGGGTTTCCTTCAGCCTTCCTTGCCGCGGTGCGGCAGGGGGTGATGGAAGCATCGAGCGGTGGTGTTCTCTCCGGGTATCCACTCGCCGGTATACGGACGGTTTTTAAAAGCGCTTCCTACAGGGATGATGACTCCACGGAGATGGGGTTTAAAATCGCATCGACCATGGCCTTTAAACAGGCTTGTTTAAAGGCCGGGCCCGTGCTTCTGGAGCCGGTGATGCGGGTCGAGGTGGTGGTGCCGGTCGATTATATGGGTGCGGTGATCAACGACCTGAACGGCAGGCGGGGCCGCATTACGGGGATTACGGCACGGCGGGACGCTCAGGTGGTTGATGCGGAGGCGCCGCTTGCTGAGATGTTCGGCTATGCGACTAATTTGCGCTCGCTGACACAGGGGCGGGCGGTGTACACCATGCAGTTCGACCGGTACGAGTCAACGACACCGGGAATACAGGAAACAATTTTACGGCGGATCGGAAGGTTGTTCTAGCCGTCCGCAGAGAGAAGACAGCGACGGGAGTGATGCAATGCCAGGTGAGAAAATAAGGATAAGGTTAAAGTCGTTCGATCACAACATTCTCGACAAGTCGGCCTCCGACATTGTCAGAACCGCCAAGGGTACGGGCGCCCGCATTTCGGGCCCGATTCCGCTGCCTACCGAACGGACGCTCTATACCGTGCTCCGGGCCGTGCATGCGGACAAGAAATCGCGCGAGCAGTTCGAGACGCGGGTGCATAAGCGGCTCATCGACATCCTTGAATCGACGCCGCAGACGGTCGATGCGCTCATGAAACTGGATCTGCCGGCTGGCGTGGATGTGGAGATCAAAGTATAGGATTTGGTAGAGACGCAAAATATTGCGTCTGTACAAGAATAACGACAAAAAGAAATGGAATGAATATATGCAGGGTTTAATCGGAAGAAAATTGGGCATGACCCGCATGTTCGAAAAGGACACGGGCAGGGCTATCGCCGTCACCGTGATTCAAGCTGCGAACAACGTGGTGCACCAGGTGAAGACCATGGAGAAAGATGGGTACAGTGCGGTGCAGCTCGGGTTCGAACCGGTAGCGGAAAAGCGGGTGACGAAACCGATCCTCGGCCACTGCAAGAAGCACGGGTCTGCGCCGACCCGCATCATCAAAGAGTTCCCGCTTGATTCGGCGGACGAGAAAGTACAGCCGGGGTCGAGTGTAGGCGTCGAGCTCTTTGAAAAAGCCAGGATCGTCGACGTCATCGGCGTTTCCAAAGGCCGCGGCCATGCGGGTACCATTAAACGGCACCATTTCATGCGCGGCCGTAAGAGTCACGGTGGCGCCTGTGTCCGGGAGCACGGTTCGATCGGATCCAATACGTTTCCGGCGCATGTGTTCAAGGGCCTGCGCATGACCGGGCACATGGGCAATGCACGGGTGACAGCGAAAAACGTCGAGCTTATAGGGATTGATAAGGAAGCAGGACTTGTGTTTGTAAAAGGTGCGGTACCCGGTCCCACGCGGGGCATTCTGTTCATCAGGAAACGGAAATAGTGTTCATGAAGGCAAAATTATACCAGCAGGATGGAAAAGTAATGGGTGAGGTAGAACTTCCTGCTTCAGTCTTTGCTGCGGAGATCAAGGAGCATCTGCTCTACCAGGTGATCAAAGGGTATCTGGCGAATCAGCGGCAGGGGACATCAAAGACAAAGGGTCGCAGCGAAGTTTCGGGCGGCGGCCGCAAGCCATGGCGCCAGAAGGGAACAGGCCGCGCCCGCGCCGGTTCCAATACGTCGCCGGTCTGGGCGCGCGGCGGCAAGGCGCACGGACCCGACCCGCGTGATTACACGACCCGTATTCCGAAGCAGATGAGAAAACAGGCGCTTGCCGGAGCCCTTTCATCCCGAGCACAGGACGGAAAAATCATAGTGGTTGAATCCATTAAATGCGATCCGCCCAAGACGAAAACGATGGCGCAGTTTCTTAACGCACTTTCGCTTTATGGCAGCAGAAATCTGCTCATCGTCGATCAGAACGGCACGGGTATTTATCGTGCGGGGCGCAACGTTAAAAATCTTGACATCAAGCCGCTTTCCGAGATCAATGCCCATGACGTGTTGGACAATGAGAACATCATTTTCAGCGGCGAGAAGCTCATTGGAAAACTCGAAGAGGCGATTAAATCATGAGCGTCTATCATTCGATCATCCGGTATCCGAGTATTACCGAAAAAAATACGGCTTTGCGCACGGCACAGAATAAATTCGTTTTCGAGGTGGCACCGACTGCGACCAAGCCCCAGATTAAAAAAGCGGTTGAAAAGCTTTTCAGCGTGACGGTCATGTCGGTGAATACCATCGTCGTCAAAGGCAAAAAAAAGCGGCAGGGCCGGTTTGCCGGCTACCGTCCGGACTGGAAGAAGGCAATTGTCACGATCCAGACCGGTCAGACGATCGCCAAATTCGGTGAGGTTTGATTTTTCTGATGTGGGGGCGCGGTGCCCGCGCCC
>CAISVC010000653.1 GCA_903888815.1 uncultured Fibrobacterota bacterium | reverse complement strand
GACAGATAAGATCCTGGCAGATTCAGATAGCTGCCATCCTCAACCAGCGTCTGTATTGAACCGACCGGCGCCTCAAGCATCAAGCGGTCTATCTGGTGAACGGAATCCCGAAACGCCATTTCGCACCCGATCATAGAGCCCAGCGAATAGGCATAAAGCATAATATGCGGATTGCCAAGACTATCTCTTAAAAATGACATTGCTGCATGTCCATCCTGATACAGCCCATCTTCGGTAGCAGTTCCAGAGCTCATGCCGAACCCGCGATAATCAATGGCAAAAACCGCATGCCCGGTTGCATACAGCAGGCGAACCCGTGGCCAGTTATAATCCAGATGCTTGGCATTGCCGTGGAAATATAAAATGACCGTGTCGCCGGCAGCGGTTGCGTTGTTCCATGTCTTCTTCGCAAGGAAAACCGCTGCAATTCTTTCCGATCCGCTTTTAAGCATGATCTGCCTTATAGTGTCTGAGGGTTGTAATGGTCCAATCGAATCAATCGCATCGGAGCACTCCCGCGCACCCGTGTAATTATCAAATTGGTAGCCGGACAGTTCTTCCCCGTTAAAAAGGAATGGATCCAAGCTGAGACATCCGGCTAGAAGAATTATTGTGGAAAGGATAACACCAGTTCTAAACGGGATTGATTTCATAGATTGTTTTTTTGTATTAGGTCTTCCTGTATTCATCGTGCACCTCCAAACGACCTGCTGACACCGAGAAAAACTCCGAAAATTCCATGGTCGCCAATCCCGAGGTTTTTCGCTGTATGAAGGTTATTCGGTAGATTAGGCGTATATAGCTTTGCCTCAAATTGAAACTGCCAAATTTTGTTTCCAAGGCTTATTCCGGTATAAGGAGCGATTAACCAGTTGTTTTGCTGCTTGTTCCCGTCTTCACGCTTTGTACTGAGTTCAAAAAAATTTTCAAGACCCAGATCCATGAGTCGGTCTTGCGTTATTTCGCAATAGGCCGTGAAACCCAAGTCCGGGTAAATGCGGGAGTCGCCTGGCTTAAAATCCGTCATCCCGAATATTTTCGGCGATAGTATCAAGCCGGGAACATAGTTACGGGGTTTAAAGGGCCGCCAGTTCACGCCCGCATCGATGTGAGCAATACCATACATCATTGCAAAGATATTCGTTCCGACCTCGGCATCAAGTTTTTCAGTGACCCCGTAATTATATCCGAGACTGATAAGTGGCATGGGGATATATAGATTCCCGACCTTTGTAAAAGGGCCGCCTGCGCTTAACGAAAGTCTTGATTCGCCTTTTTCAAGCGGTCGAACCTGCCTGAGGCTCGAACATGACAGCATGAATATGCAGAAAAGGCAAATACCTGCAACAAGAAGTTGTTTCATGAATATCAGATCTCCGGAAAACGATCCACCGCCGTTTTAATGTCGAATATATTTGCCTAAGAAAATAAATATCGGTATATTCTTGCGACGCGTTTTTGAGTTAACGTCCGGTACTATATCATTATAGAGGTTTCAGTTCACTGCTTAGACGCCAAAAAATGTGTACGTCTTCAAAAGAATGAGTAATATAATCCCGTTTGTTTAGATTTTCAATATTCTTTTTAAAAAAACGCATGCCTTCTATATAAATTTGACAAACATATCCGAAACGGTTATATTCTTTACCGAAGGTATTCTATACATGGTCGGCCGTGCCTGACCATGTCTGACGCCAGGCAGGCGGCAGGCAGGCGGAAGCGAGGAAAAAGGGTAAAAGATAGGCGTCTGTACCTGTCTGACGCCAGGCAGAAAGAACCTTTTTATAACACCCACCTGCTCCCGAAAAATCAAATTACCTATCAGTAACTTGTTTTTGCTAACTGTCTTAGTATCGGCAAAGGAGCGATTTTATGTCCCTATCACTGAAGTCAAAATGGAGCTGCGCCATGTCTGCATCATTCAGAAAATTCCGGCGATGCCGGAATCCGGGCACTGCCGTCGCGGTCGTTCTTTTCTGCATGCTGCCCCTATCGGTCCACGCCGCGATTTCCGTCACGGATTTGCGCTGCGAATATCTGCCTGAAGCGCTCGGCGTCGACACGGTGAAGCCCCGGTTCAGTTGGAAAATAGTTGACAATGCAGGAACGAGAGGTCAAAAACAAACGAGTTACCGGATCCTGGTCGCCAGCGGCGTGGCCAATATCCATGCCGGGACCGGAGACCTGTGGGATGCGACGGTCACCTCCGAACAATCGGTCAACATCGAATATGGCGGATCGGCTTTGTCCTCGGGTATGGACTGCTATTGGAAAGTCCAGGTGAAAGATAAGAACGGCGTTGCTTCGGCGTGGAGCGATTCGGCGCGGTTCTCCATAGGCCTTTTGAGCGCATCGGATTGGAAAGGGAGTTGGATCGGCATGGCATCGGCGGCGGGAACGGATTGCCCCTGGTTTAGGAAAACCTTCGCCTTAACCTCGATTCCCGGGCACGCTCTGGCGTATATCGGTTCAGTGGGCTTTCACGAGTTGTATGTAAACGGCCAGAAGGTCGGTGATGCGGTGCTGTGCCCATCGGTGTGCGACATGGCGAAGCGCGTGTTGTATAAAGTCTATGATATAGCGCCTTTCCTGAAAGTAGGAAACAATACGATCGGCGTTTGGAGCGCCCCCGGTTGGTCCAGGTATAATTTCACGAGTTGGGACGGATTCGGTCTTACGAAGTATCCGATTTTCATCGGTCAAGTAGAATTAAAGGCCTCCGATGGAACCGTCACCAGAATAACAACCGATAATACGTGGAAGTGCCACCTCAGTTCAACGGTAAATATCGGCAATTGGGAGACGTCTGATTTCGGGGGCGAAAAAGTCGATGCGCGGAACGATATTCCCGGATGGAGCACTCCTGATCTGAATGAGACCGGATGGAGCAACGCGACCGCATATTCCCTTACGCGCACCCTATCGTCCGATCTGGTGCCGCCAAACCGCAAATGCGCCATTATTCAAGCGGCCAGCGTCACCAGCACCGGCGGCGGCTACCTGATAAAAATGAACGAGATATACTCCGGATGGGTCGAGATCAATCTCAAAGGAGCTCAGGGCACCACGGCCACCATAAACGTCAATAACGACGGCAGCACCGGCGTCACCATGGGGGCGCAAAACATGTATATCTTCGGCGCTTCAGGTCAGGGCGTGTTCTGCAATCGCTTCAGCTACCATGAAGTCCTCTATATCTTTGTCAGCGGAGTCGGCGCGCAACCCGCCTTGACCGATATCAAAGGGTATCGAATCAGCAATGACCAAAAACGCACCGGAACATTCGATTGCTCCAATGCGACGATAAAGAAAGAGTACGACATCACGATGAATACGTGCGGGAACCTGACAACCGGCGGAATCATGTGCGACTGCCCGCACCGGGAACGGCTCGGATACGGCGGCGACGGCCAGTGCGATATGGAGGCGACCCTCAACAATTATGAGGCGGCCGCACTATACATGAAATGGGCCCGCGACTGGATGGATACCCAGCTCGCCACCGGTGAACTCCCCAATACGGCTCCGGTCGGCGGAGGCGGAGGCGGACCTGTGTGGGGGAGCTTCGCCATTCTCATGCCATGGCAGGTCTATCAGACCTGCGGCGACAAGCGAATTCTTGAAAAGCAATATTCGACCATGAAGCAGTGGCTTGCCTGGCTTGACACCAAGGATGACGCAAACAGCATTATTCAGAATTATCGCCCCGATAACATCTGGTATTTTTTGGGTGATCATGCAAGTCCCAGCGGCAATGGGGGAGCCAACGGCATTTTAGTTTTCAATGCATGCAATTACCTTTACGAGACTCGCATCATGTCGCAAATCGCGCAAGTCCTCGGCAATACGGCTGATAGTGCGACCTACGCGACAAAAGCGAATGCCATCAAAGCGGGGATCAATGCCGTCTTCTACAACACCTCAACCAGGAACTACGTTGACACAAGGCAAGTCGATTTCGCACTGCCGCTTCTGTCCGGCGCTGTTCCGACGGCGGATATCGCCGCGGTAACCACCAATCTTCAAAATGCAATCAACAACGCTCCGAACAGCGGCCATATCGATGCCGGCATGCTAGGTACGTATTATCTGGTAAAATATTTGACCGAGGCCGGTCGCAGCGATTTGGTCTACACCATGGCAACTCAGACCACGGCTCCCGGATGGGCAAATTTGATTCAGCGAGGCTTCACGACATGGCCCGGCGAGACATGGACTTCGCCCGCCACTGAATCGCCCATTCATGCAACTTGGACAGGCATCGGCGGCTGGTTCCAGGAAGGCATAGCGGGTATCCGTTTCGATCCGGCGAACGGCGGCTTCAAGCAGTTCATCATCAAGCCTGCAGTGGTGGGGAATATCACCACAGCGAGCGCGCAAGTCGTCTCGATGTATGGAACGATCGTCAGCAACTGGTCGCTCAGCGCCGGCAAACTCACTCATACCATCGAGATTCCCGTCAATTCCACCGCCACGTATTACTTCCCGGACACCAATGTCGCGAATATCAAGGAAGGCGCCGTGGCGGCATCGAGCGCTTCCGGCGTGCAGTATCTCAGGAAAGAAGGCGGTTATTCCGTGTTCCAGGTGCAATCGGGGAAATATGCATTTACAAATGGAACGCCGGTCTCCGTTATCCGCAACGGGGAAGACGTGGGGAATCTGAGATTCATAGTGCGCAACAATACACGGGGCGGCGATTGGCTGGTTTTCAATCCCTTCCGCACGCCGGCACGTGTAACGGTCGTGGATATGGCCGGCCATATAGTGGCTTCGGCAGGGTCGGTTAAAGGCAGGCAATGGGTGACCATGAATGCCGGCGGAAACCGTACGGCAACGGGCCTTTACCTTATCCTGGCTGAAGCGCAAGGGAAGACGCTTTCCCGGAAGATTATGGTTGTCAGGTAAGAACAACCCGAATCGCCGCCTTTTTTAACTTTATGCCTTTGCAACCAGGAATTTATAAGTGAAAGTTAGAATTTAAGAGCAGTGCTTTTTTGGCAGACACATAAAGGAAATAGAAAACAAATCAAAGTGCAAATTTGCGTCTTGATCTTGAATCAGCAGCAACGGCCAATTGGGGGGTTATCCTCAAGGGCAGGTCTGTTTGTCGGCATCCCCTATTTCAGAAGTAGTACACAACGGATGGAATGGTTCCAGAGGACGCACCTCTTTTTTTATGCAGATCAAGGATCCACCGTCATGGCAGGACCAGTTTCTTTTGTATTGGAACAGTGACATGAGAAAATCTGACCGATAGAAGATAGGCGCCCTTGGCCAGGCCCTCTGGTACTGCCACGGTTTTTGTCCCTTTCCCAATTGCACAGTTCAGCGTCCTGCCTTGCATATCGAATATTTTTACCTGCCACGGTTCGTTTGGCGGTGCTGTTATATGGAACATTCTCCCATTGCCCGCAACCTGGAACTGTACCGTTTTAGCCAATGGTGAAAAAACGCCCGTGACGGTGCCGCTTCGGGAGATCCGAACCGGGGTACCGTTGTATACGACATTAACGTCGGGATTCGCCGTCGTATCAGGGCCGATGCCGTGGTTTTTCCCCGGCCACACGATGTTGAAGGTGCGCTGGTTTACCATTCCCGGGAACGTGCCCTGTCGTCTTCCGATGGTCAGGTATTGGGTTGATTCGTTCCAATCGAGGGGAATGGTCGCATAGGAACCTGTTTCGTAATTGTAATTGTCGCCTTCATCCTCGTAAATCGTGAACGAACCGGATGCTCCTGTGTAAACGCGGAGTTCAACAGGATCGGCGGTCTTTTCACCTGAATATTCCATGAACGGTCCCAGTGGAATGATCGATCCGGCCTTGACAAAAAGCGGTATAGTGCTGATCGGCGCGCTCACGGTCGGCGAGGAGCCGCCGTTTGCCGTGTCGCCGGTCCAGAAATTGAACCAGCGTATGCCGGCGGGCAGATACACGCTCCGTGAGGTCGCCTGATAGCTTG
>CAISVC010000652.1 GCA_903888815.1 uncultured Fibrobacterota bacterium | reverse complement strand
TTTATTTTAAAACAATTTTTCCCGATACCGCCGGTTTTTCCCTTGCCCGGCTGAATAAAATACAGCTGGGTGAAATGTGCGAACGCCTGGCTGCCGCTCCGGATTCCGCTAATCCATGGTACAATTTCCTCTGTGGAATTCTTCAATGCAATCAGGAGAAACTCTCCTCTTCAATCTACTTCGCGACAGCAATTGCCCTTGCCCAGCAGGATCCCGGTACTACCTGGGGACTGTTCGTCGAATTCACGCGAAACAACCAGCCGACCTGGGCCGAACGCTGTCTCACGCACCTTGAAAAGATTTCTCTCACCTCAGGTGTCCATGCGAATCCTGCAATCGTCCAGCAGCTGCTCTTTTATGCGGCATCGAGCGAAAAGCAGAAGGACTTTACGAGCGCATTCAATTATTACCGGTGGGCAGAACGGTTCGACCCGAACCAGCCATGGTCGGCGTTTCGCCGTCTATGGAATTGCGTACCTTCGCACCCTCAGCTGTTTTTTTCTACCTTCCATGATCTGATAAAAAAAGTTCTGCATTCATGGATACTGCAGCTCCCTCTTGCTGCGTATCTGTATTCCTGGATCCGCTATTTCTTTATAGTCTTTGTTCTGGCAGTGTTCGCCGGAGCCGGTCTGCGCTATCTGCCGCAGGCGATCCACCCGATAGCCGACCGCCTGCCGGACGATATTCCCCCATTATTAAAAACCCTTCTTCCGATGTGCATGGCGATCGCTTTTTTTTCGTTCGGTGCAATTCCGTTTTTATGGCTGCTGGCTTTCCTTCTCTGGCGGTTCCTGGAAAAAAATGAAAGGTTTATCGCCGCGCTCGCGCTGCTCGTGCTGGCGTGCGCTCCGCTCGATGCCAGGATACAGGACATGTTCCGTCAGGTGCAATCGCCTCAGAGTCCTGTCTCTCTCTATGTCCACGCTTCCGAGGAAGGGTATTCGCAGGAAATATATCAGCGTACGCTTGAAAAAATCAATGCCGATCACTCGGACTTTCTGGCACACCTGACCGCATCGCTCTGCGCATTGAAACAGGGTGACACTGCCGCAGCCCGTATTAACGCCGATAATGCATTGTCGCTCAAACCCGATGATCCTGTCATTCTTCTCCAGGCCGGCAATGCGGCCTATGCAGAAAAGGATTTAAAAGCCGCAGCGCTCCTTTATTCAAAAATTCTCAGCAAAAACACGGAACAAATGGAGCCGCGTTTTAATCTTGCCCAGTGTTATGCGCGTAATGCGGATACGACCATCGACCTGGACTTTGCAAAAAATCTTACGCCCCTTGAACAGCACGCAGTGAACGATTTTATCAACACCAACGATATCTATTTCCCGAAAAACTGGCCGGTTTTCCGTCAATTTATGCCGCCGGTGTATTCTCCACGGTATTTCTGGCGGAATGTTTTCCCTGCGTATAACGGATCGTGGAAAACAACCCATGAAACGTGGGGTGCAGCCCTTTTCGGCATACCACCCTTCACGTCACTAATCGTATCCTTCGCGCTGCTGTTTCTGCTTATTGTATGGATTGTCATAGCGGCCTTACAGAAAAACAAGCTGCCGATCCTGTACTGCCGTTTATGCAGACGGAGAATATGCAAACACTGTAAAAAAGGCGAGCTCTGCCTGCCTTGCTTCCAGGCGACCAAATTCATACGAAACGTAAAAACGCTTGCTGTCATTCAGGGAAAGATCGTACAAAGCCGATCGCTCAACCAGAACATAGTCGCACAGATACTCGATATAGGCCTTCCGGGGAGTGGAATGCTGTTTACGAACAAACACGCGCCTGTGCTTATATTTTTCGTTATCCTTGTAACCAGCGCCGTTTATGCCTCGTATCTTCTTTTATCGAATTTTCACCTGTGCTATCCGCATTGGGTGCTCTATAGAGGCACAGAAGAGGCTCCTTATTTCTTCGGAATATATAACCTTGTTTTTATCGGACGGGCGGTGTTTATTGCTTTCCGGAAAAAGGAAACCGAACTGGTATGAGGACTCATTTGTTTTTTCTGAAAAGGAGGCGGTCTGGTTCTTAAAGGTTCACTGCGGGAATTCATTCTGGCTGACATTTTCAACCTTCTCGCTCAGCAAAAAATCACCGGCAAACTGCAGCTTTCCACCGGTGAAAAAGACGGCATCGTAGCCGGCGCGTTTGAGGGCCGGGCTGAAGTAGCCGCCGCAGTTGGCGTCGCCCCAGCCGCCGGTGAGCGGCGACTTGCCCACCGCCATGAAG
>CAISVC010000651.1 GCA_903888815.1 uncultured Fibrobacterota bacterium | reverse complement strand
TATACAAAAGGCGAGCATAAACTGATGATGTTACTCTGGTGCATCGACAACCAACCGCTTATCTGGGGCGGAAATCTGCCGGACAATACAAACGATCCTTTTTACGATTCGTTAATGATGAACAGCGACGCATTATTTATCAACCAGAACGGCATTAAATGCAGGGTCGTCCGGTCGGATACGAATCCTGGTACGCCCAATCTGCCGATATGGACCTCCACGCATCCCACAGATACAGCGACTAAATTCGTATTGTTCGCAAATCTTTCGGGCTCATCCGCGACAATGTCGGTGGCCTTGAGTACCATTGGAATCACGGGGACTGTTCCCGTAAGGGATGTGTGGTCAAGGAGCACCATTGGCAATTTCACGACGACCTTCGCGCAGACGATTACATCGCACAATGCGGGTCTTTATATTCTGGGAAGTGCACCAACGACGACAAATCCTGTCACGCGTATCGAAAAACCTGCGCAAATAACCGGGGAAAAGGTCTTTTTCGCGACCGGTAACCGGTGCGTCATTCCCGCCGCTTTTGCCGGGAAAACCGTAAGGGTCGCCACCTACAGCCTTGCGGGAAAACTGTTGAATTCGGTCATTACCCGCGATCGCACAGTCCCGCTTTATAAGGGTGATACACACGGGGAGAAGGTCGGCATTGTAAAAATCACTGAAATCCGATAATGAGTTGCGGCATGGGACAGTTCCCGAACTCATGCCGCACCCAATAACACACATTTAAAAAAAGGGAAAGAGGCTATGAGCAAAAAATTGCTGCAGGGGATCTGTTTTATTTCTGTTTTTCTCGCAACAACAGTATCGGCCGCCGACTCGGAGGAGAAGAAATTCACTACTGAATTTTCCGGCTACACGTTCATCGAATCCGGCGAAGTCATGAAAGGCAAAGGCTTCAACGATATTTACGATCACCGCTGGATAGGGGACGCATGTATCGGCATCTTTTCCAGTACGCGCATCGATGAGCACCTGAAGGTACTCATGGGCCTGGAGGGCCTTATGGGATTTCCTTTCAATATTTATCCGCAGCAGGGAGCGGGGTTCGTGTCCTTCAGACAGCCAATGAATTCTTTCTGGGTTTCGCGTGGAGAAGGGCTCTATACGTTCGGCGACACGGCAAACACCTCCCTGCAGATCGAGGCGGGTTATTTTCCCTACAAGTATAACGCCGAGGTGCGAAACCTCGGGGAATATCTTTTCCGCACCTATTGCTATCCGCCGACTATGATCAACCTGTTCGACCGCACCTTTACCGAACTTCTGGGTGTCAGGGTGGGCAATACGATCGCGGGCGGCTTCCATCATGACATTATTTTATATTCTGAAGCCAAGCAATACCCCTTCAACGATTTTTCGCTCGCTTACCTGGCCGATTTAAAAATTCCACAATTTTTGTTTATTCCGAAATTTATTACCCTCGGCGGCGGCATTAACTTATACCGGTTTATCCCGGTGCGGTCAGATCTGACCACGCCGAAAGACCCCTATGATAAAAACCTCATTAGACGCGATACCATTTCGAGTTACTTCGATAGTTTAACTATGAGCACCGTGTATGTGACTAAGGAACAATGGATGACCTTTGCGGGAACCAAAGTAATAGGAAGAGCTACCCTGGATTTTAAAGGAGTTCTTCCTCAGGTCATTACGGATTTGTTAGGTCCTGAAGACCTTAAGCTGTATGGCGAGGTGGCGGTACTCGGGTGGAAGGATTACCCGGTTTTCTTCGAAAAGCGATATCAAAGAACGCCGTTTACCATCGGTTTTAATATACCGGCGTTTAAGGTCCTGGATCTGCTCAATACGGAAGTCGAATACTTGAATTCTCCGTATAAAAATAGTACGCGTGAGCCGTTCTACGACATGGTACCGATTAACACCAGTCCCGTTGAACACGAACACCTCAAGTGGTCTGTGTATGCGAAAAAAACCATCGGCAAACGGATGAGCATTTCAGGACAAATTGCGAACGACCATCTTATGCCGAAAAGCAGTTATGACAATGAGCTCATTCAGGATTACGCCGACGTCACCCTTCGTCATGGCGACTGGTGGTGGAATATAAGGGCACGGTTTGATTTTTAATTCATAATTTGCATTGACAGCATGAAAAGCGTTCCACTAGATTTGACCTTCCGGTGGAACGTTTTTTTGCTGAGTCAAACAATGGTTGTCAAGGATGGCGCAATAGACCTGCGTAAAAAATGCGGAGCATCAGAAGGGGTGTACATCGTACGTATCAAGTAATAATAATCTTCATTTGCCAACTTTTGTGATGGGGGGTGCCGGTGTTTTCTCAAGCACCTTAGGGACTGCATTGAGGGTTCCCCGGTGCGGAGAAAATGCCGGCACCCCCTCTCTTCCGGCTCAGTTTAGGGGAGGCGCCTTTACGGCTGATAATCCAATCCCGGAGCAACAATCCGGTACTCAAAGGGCTGCCGTTTTCCATCCGGTGAGCGGATAATAAAAACTCCTGGCGGCGTACCGGCAGCCCGTGCGCTGCCTTTCCGCCCGAGAAGATCGAACGGCCAATCCGGCAGGGCAGACCGTACACCGCTTTTTGTATAATTGACATACGGAGTATTCACCGCAGTGCCGCCGCTGTAACGCGCATATCGCAGAAGCGCCTCGAGGAAATAGTAATCCGCATAGATAAGACCGACATCCACTTCGGTATTCTGGGGCCTCCCGCCCGTGGCAAAGTTCAGAATGCTCGCCTGTGTAGTCAGCGCCCGGTACTTCGACGTCCAGAGCGCACGGATGAGGGAAATCGCCGTATCGCGGTAGCGGACCGAATCCGGCGCGCCCGTAAAGGTCGATAATTCCAGCAGGCCCGAGGCGACGATTGACGCAGCCGCTGCGTCGCGCGGCACCGTATCCGCGGGTATGCCCGGCGCATTGAAGTCCCAGTAAGGTATCCTGTCGGCGGGAAGCCGATAGATGAAATAATCGGCCGCTTTTCTCGCGGTGGCAAGAAACCGCGAATCTCTTGTAAAGCGATAGGCCATGGTAAACCCGTACACCGCCCACGCCTGTCCGCGGGCCCAGCACGACCAGTTGGCGTATCCCTGACGGGTCTCGCGGCTTATGACCGCACCGGTGGTACGGCTGTATTTAACCACATGATAGGTAGAGCTATCGGCGCGGAAATGGTTCGTCATGGTTTTTTCGGCATGACTGAGCGCATAGGTGTAATAATTCGAGCTGCCGCCGTTCTGCGAAGCCCAGAACAGCAGCTCCAGGTTCATCATGTTGTCGATGATTGCCTCCCAGCCGGTATCATACGGCGCAAACGACCACGAATCGATAATGCCCGCAAGAGCCCGGTAGCGGGTTGAAAGAGACTGGGCTGCTGTCTGAATGACCGGCAGGTACGAACTCGTGCCGAGCAGGCGGTAGCCGTTGCCATAGCTCGAAAAGATCATGAATCCCACATCGTGCGTCGTGGTGTTGGTGCTCTGTCCGTTGAGCGACGCGGTCCACCGCTGTGCCGCGTTGCGGAAGGCCGTGTCGCTGGATTTTTCGTATGCAAGCCACAGACACCCCGGATAAAAGCCGCTTGTCCAGTCGCTTGCACCGACCATCTGCCACACCCCGCCGGTCTGCGGCGCAGTGCGGGGAAATTGCGTCGTTGAGTTGCCCAGTGCAGTCATTGTCGCCCGCAACCGGGCAAGCGAAAAATTCCACACATTGGCGAGCATGGTGTCCGGAAGCGATGCGGCCGCGATCGCCTGGCTCAGCGCAGTAACAACAATAATCGTTTTGATCGATCCGGCAGACGTCATTGTTCTCCTTTGGTTGATCCCTTCTCAAAAATCAAACGATACCGTTCCTTACCGTAAATAATATAATAACAAATGGAGGAAAAGCTCTATATTTCAGCTGTTATTGGCCAAACTGTTTGCGATAATACAATA
The DNA here is from genome assembly GCA_903888815.1 of uncultured Fibrobacterota bacterium. Classification (GTDB taxonomy): domain Bacteria; phylum Fibrobacterota; class Chitinivibrionia; order Chitinivibrionales; family Chitinispirillaceae; genus BOG-1184. The sequence continues at coordinate 198 of CAISVC010000651.1, read as the reverse complement.
AGATGGTGGTAAAATCTTTCGGAATGACCTGACCCGCACCCACGTGCGTCTCGAGTATTTCCTGACTACCTTAATGAATATTGCAAAATGTTGATTTTTTTGTTATATTTAGAGATAGAATTTATCCCTTTGAAACTTATTTCATTTAAGCGTATAATTAAAGAGCAGGATAATTTTACCATGATAACCAAAATCGCC
>CAISVC010000650.1 GCA_903888815.1 uncultured Fibrobacterota bacterium | reverse complement strand
TCGGCGACCAGCCGGGAATCGGCATCGTTCCACCTGCCCGAAAGGTCGATCGTGGAATCGCTCTGTACCCGCGACACCTTGGTGCTGCATCCGGCCAGAAGCAGCGGCAGAGCCACATACAGCCATTTTCCGGTACCTTTAAACATTCAAGCCTCCTTGTTAGGTTGATTCTCGCTCCGGCAGCACATTAGAGCTTTCAAAAAATACGTTGTATAGCCGCATCAAACAACATTCTTAAAACGCTGAAGTCCGATTGCCGTTATCATTTTTTCGGCGCGGGTTTGCAGATCACCGCGGACTGCTGCTTGAGCCATATTGCCGCACGCTGTTTCACGTCCGCGATGGCCGCCTCAGCGGTCGGGTAATAATACTGGCGGAGCGAACGCCCGGCAAAATATTCGCCCTCGGTCGGGTTCGACTCAAACCGCTTGCTCTGCCGCAGGGTTTTTTCCACCACCTTCATGACCGGCTCCTGTCCCTGTATCGAGGAGGTCGTGACGATAATAAGCGACTGCTGATGCAGCATGTAGTTGATCTCGATCACGGCGTAATAGCTTTTTACAAAATCATTCTTGTTCGGGTCGCCGTTGATCTCCTTGAGATAGGCGACCTGCGAGGTCACTTCCGCCTCAAGATCCTGGACCCGTGGAAGGGAAACGATGCACTCTTCGAGAAGTTTCTCGCTGACATCCGACTTCCCGTCAACCGTTGACGCGGCCTGCACCAGCGTGACATTCTTGTTTTCAGTCACGGGCACTTTGTCTCCGGCAAATACGCCGGACGCCGCCGAAAGGGCCGCGATAAGCGCCATACCGATAAGCTTGTTCATAGGCTCTCCTTCTTGTGAAGTTTTCATGTATATCGGTTTATTAATTGTAATTCAGTTTCTTGACATTCTTGAACCGGCCCGTAAAAAGGAACCCCACCTCCACGCCGGCAACCTGGTCATTCGTTTTATTAAGTATAATATGATACGGCACCCGTACCCGCATCTGCGCCCGGTCGGTCAGGTCAAGCGCGAATCCGATGTGGACGGTTCCGGACGGGCCGATATTATCGCCGAAATTTTTGCTCTTATCAAAATAATGAGCGCCGACGCCCGCGCCGATAAAGGGGCGGAAAGATCCGGTAATGGGGAAAATGTCGAAACCGAGATCCGCGCCCGGATTAATGCCCGGCAGGAACCAGTCGATATCGAAAAATACACCCGTGTTTTCTTTGACATACACCGCATTCTGGAACGACAGCTTTAAATAGCTGTTATGTTCCGCTTTCAGCTCCTTGTTCAGGGACTGAACCGCGCCGACGCATAATCCGCCGCTGTAAACCCGGAGCGGAGAGGTCGGAACACCTTTTTCGGAAGGGTCTGCCGCCCATACAACAGCCGTCATACCCAGAAGGGCTGCAAGTGCAATCGCCTTTCTCATCATACGCACCTCGCTTTCATAAAAAAGTTTCAAAGGTACACAGGTACAAAGTTTTTAATCCCCTTTCTCAGACACCCGAAAGTGATTTCCTCTGTTTTCTTTAAATCCACTTTGTGCCTCTGCAACTTTGCTTCTCTGCACCTGGTTATCATTCATTCTTTTATATAGACGCATAGCTCTTAAAAAAACGCTATGCCTGTTGAAATAAAAAAGCAGAATTTGTACACATAATTACGCTCCGACTTGAATACTATGAACTTCATAATCAATAATTTAAAACCTTCACATCCCGGTACGGTCCGCTGAACAGCAGCCGCAGTTCAATACCAATTCTATGACTGGCAGACGGCCTGAAGATCGCGGTGTAGGGAACCTGTACGGCGAACTGCGTGCTTTTGCCGATATCGACGGTAAACCCTATATGCGCGGTGAGCGCGGGCGACAGGGCATTGTCAGGAGAAAAGCCTTTCTTTTCAAGATAATAAAGTCCGGCGCCGGCGCCGGCTAAAATGCCTGATGAGGCCGCCCTCCCTGTATAATCAAAACCGATATCGCTCCCGAAATTGAGCCCGCTGGTACAATAGTAGAAGTTGAAAAACAGATCGGCATGTTCTTTGATGCAGATTACATTGGCGAAGCATAAGGATATGGCCCTTTCGGCATCGCGGCCGCTGTTGGCAATGGTGGTGAGCGCGCCGGCGCCGATGCCCCAGGAATACGTTGACAATGGTGACGTTGAGGGACTGCTGATTTTCGCCTGCGCCACGGCATTGGCACCTTTAATCCTGCTTTCGGTCAGGGGATTCGGCACTAACATTGATTGTGAAATCTGTATTGCAGGGGCGATTCGCGAATCGCCCTTGTTGTCGTTAACCCCGCCGACCGTAAAGCTGTACATTCCCACC
>CAISVC010000649.1 GCA_903888815.1 uncultured Fibrobacterota bacterium | reverse complement strand
CATCGAGACCGGGAAAAAAAAACGGCTGTCTTCTGGTCGAAACCGATTCGCCGCTGGGCATGATCTATTTCGGTCAGGGCCGGATCATTCACGCTGCGGCGGTGAACAATGTCATGGGCAGGGAGGCCATCACTTTCCTTCTGGGACTCAAACAGGGCAAATTCAAATTCATACTCAATAAGCAGCCGAAGGAAAGCGATCTGAACCTCTCGACACTCGAAGTTCTCATGGAATGGACCAAAACCGAAGATGAAGCTCATCGGGGTTGATTACGGCCGGCGCAGGATCGGTCTGGCGATGAGCGACGAAACCGGAACCGTCGTGCGGGGGCTCGCAACGATTGACAGGAGAAAACATGGTCACCCCCTCACTGCGCTCCTCGATGTTTTCGCCTGCGAACGGCCCGACGCAGCCGTTTTCGGCCTGCCGCTCGACGCCGACGACCGCGAAACCCCTATGGCGGCCGAGATCAGAAAGTTCGCCTCTGCTCTTGAAAAAAAAGTCTCTCTTCCCGTCTACTTTATCGATGAGAGCCTGACGTCGAAACAGGCGTCGAAACTCCTCGGATTTCGCAAGAAGAAAGAACGACGGAATAAAGAGGCTGTTGATAAAATTGCCGCATGTCTGATACTTGAGGCGTTTTTAAAGGAAAATATAAATAAATAATTTTTTTGGGTATCGGGTTACCGGGAGTGTGCTGAAAAGAAGGGCACGACGCGGAACGTATAAAGCCTTTAGCCAAAGATATTTTAAGGAACTTTTATTACTTATGGGAACACTATTTCTGGTATCCACCCCTATCGGCAACCTGGGCGATATCTCAGGCCGTGCGGCAAAGGTGCTCTCTGAAGTCACTGCCATTCTCGCCGAAGACAACCGCGTCTCGCGTACGCTTCTTGCGCACTGCGGAATCAACCGGGCATCCGAGACCTACCACGATTTCAACAAGGAGCGCGTTACTCCGCGGCTCATCGAGCGGTTGAAAGCAGGCGAAACGATGGCAATCATCACTGACGCCGGCACGCCGGGCATTGCCGATCCGGCATTCAACCTGGTACGCGCCGCGATTGCGGCCGGAATCACCGTAACGCCGGTCCCGGGGCCGGCCGCGTTTTGTGCGGCGCTTGTGGCAAGCGGGCTCCCGACCGACCGCTTCGTGTTCGAAAATTTCCTGCCGCATAAAAGCGGCGCGCGCCGCCGCGTTCTGGAATCCTATAAAAACGAGCACCGCACCGTAATTCTTTATGAAACTCCGCACCGTATCGTAAAAGTGCTTGAGGAAATGGATGAAATATTCGGCGATATTCTGGTCGTCATCGGACGGGAATTGACAAAGGTTTATGAGGAATTTCTGCGCGGCTCGCCGAAAGAGCTGCTTGCGCACTTCAAAATAAAACCGCCGAGGGGCGAGATGGTGGTGCTGTTCAACCAGCGGATCCGCGATAAATAAAAAGGCCTGCCTCCTTTACAGGAGGCAGGCCACAATGTCAAATAAATAATAACTCTCTCGATTTAGAAATACACCGACAGTGTCAGGACGGTGGTGGAAATATTGATCGCAGAATATGAACCGGTTTTTGTCGTCGTCGTAGTAGGCCCGGTGATTATTTCCTGGTCCGGACGCGACGTTAACGAGTATCCAACCTGGTATTCTGCGCCAAGACTTAATTCCTTGGTCATAAAAAACTCAACACCGACCAGCGCTGCGACGCCAATAGTCATGCCGGCGACATAGCCGAGTTCTCCGGCAAGGGAATTGTTGGTCGTTGTCTGCGTGAATACGGCAGGAGGAGTTACGCTTCCCGCATTTTTCGATGTTGTCGATGTGGTTGAAAAGATGGCGCCACCCCCGACATAGGGACTGACCCGCGTTTTAAGCAGATAATATTGCAGGGCGGCAGAAAGACCGAACTGAGTCGCCGTTCGTGAACCATCGGTACCGACTTGGCCGACGCCGGGATTGGCAAGAATATCCTGGTTTGCATGCGCGAATTGGAGCGAACCGCGGAGGGCCAGAACATCGCTGAGGAATAATTTTGCCCCCAAACCCCCGTTGAAGTTGTTCGCTCCCAAATTTGACAACCCGCTGAAGGAGAAAAGCAACGCCTTCGACTTCGCCCCGATGGACGGCGTTACGTCCTCCGCGAAAGCGAAGGAAACAACACAAGCAACTCCCAGCACACCTGCCATCAAACGTGCTTTCATGAAGCACTCCTTTCAAGAAGGTTAATGGATACGCTAAAAAAGTCCTTTGTACGTACCGTAGTAATAACTGTAAGTAACATAATAAACCGGAGGTCTGGTTGTCAACCGACTTATATTGTTTTTTGGGATTATTCTTTTTTCTTTTAAAAACCTATCGGCAGCGGCAAAAAAGTAGTTTTATCTGTCCCGAGGAAACCGATGCTTATCTCATTTGAAAAAAATGTTTTTTATTTGACGGTTGCTTGTATGCTGTCTGCCGTTTTAATTGCTTCCTGCAGCAGATCAAAGGAGCAGAACGCTGCCGCCACTGAGCAGCTGCCCCTCCTTTCCACGTCCGAAGAACTTGATACCGTATCGTCCGTGGCAGGAAATCAGATGCTCGTTCTTGATTTCTACGCCGACTGGTGCAGGCCCTGCAAAATCCTTGCCCCTGCGATTGAGGAGCTTGCCGGGGAATACAAGGGAAAAGCCCGCTTTTTCCGGGTCAATGTAGATACAAGCCCTGCTCTCTCCCGGGCCTTCGGAGTGCAGGGCATACCCTATGTCGTCTTCATGAAAAACGGCCAGCTCGTCTATGCGCTGAGGGGCATCCATCCTGCAGAAATTTATAAAAAGGTGCTTGATTTCTGTACCGGCCCCGGTTCTCCGGATCAGTGCGTCAAGGAATTGAACGAAAAAATGTAGTTCATTCTTTCGTGCTTTTCCTGACGAATATGAAATAATTATATCCCCAGAAATTGAAAACCAAAGCGATACCGACCGAAACAAGCGCGCTCAGAAGGTAATGCATCTGCTGAATGAGGAGGGAAAAAACAACAGCACGGACTGCGAACGGGACGCAATTGAAAAGCTGGAAGAAAACGAATTTTTTAATCATCGCGCCCTTGCTTTTCAGGTGGAGGCGCCAGGTCATGAAATAATGAACCAGATACGCCGCAATGATGGCGGTTTCGATACTCACGGCATGGGCGATGTTAAGGCCCGCGGCTGTTTTGAGACCGCCGATTTCGACCAGCCCCACGAGCGTCAGGAACTGTATCAGTACTACCAGAAAACCGTCAATGGTGTATTTCATAAAATTTGCAAGGGGTGAGGTGTTGTATTTCACCACGCAGTACAGCGCCCGTAACGCGTCCTTCATGCCGACCTTTTTGCCTTCGGTATACGTACGGCCGCGGTAGGATATGCCGACCTCGTAAATCCTGATATTTTCATTTCGCGCTAAAGCAGCCAGCTTTGCGGTAATCTCGGGTTCAAAGCCGAACCTGTCCTCCTGGAGAGCTATGCGCTGCGCGATCTCCCGTTTCATTACCTTGTAGCAGGTCTCCAT
>CAISVC010000648.1 GCA_903888815.1 uncultured Fibrobacterota bacterium | reverse complement strand
TCATCATCCTGATAGAGGTCGGATTTTTTCGCCTCCACATACCAGTCGCAGAACTCATGCCACGCAAAATCGTACAGGGTATGCGCGGCTTCGTTGAAACGGTAGCCGTCGACGGCAGCGGTCACCGAGGCGATCACGCTCTGCAGCCGCGAGAGGATCCAGCGGTCTTCGGCCTTGCGGCGGTCGGCGGGCGGCACCGCGGTGAACGAGACCCTGCTTTCGATGTTCCCCAGCAGAAACCTGGAAGCGTTCCAGAGCTTGTTGGCGAAGTTGCGCCCCAGGTCAAAGGTGTCTTTGCTCAAAAATACGTCGGCGCCCTGGGCGGTGATCATGACCATGGAGAACCTGAGCGCATCGGCGCCGTATACCGGAATGAGTTCCATGGGGTCGAGCGCGTTGCCGAGCGACTTGCTCATTTTACGGCCGGTTTTATCGCGCACCGTCCCGTGGAGCAGCACATCGGTAAAGGGGAGTTTCCCGGTAAAGTGCAGGCCAGCCATGATCATGCGCGCGACCCAGAAGAAGAGGATTTCCGGGGCCGTAATCAGGACGTCGGTCGGGTAGAATTTTTTATAGAGCTCTGTGTCGTCGGGCCAGCCCATGGTGGAGAACGGCCAGAGCCACGATGAGAACCAGGTGTCAAGCACGTCGCTTTCCTGCCGCAGCTGCGCGGAGCCGCACTTCGGGCACTCAGGGGGCGCGTTCTCTTCCACCACGGTCTCTCCGCAGCCGCAGTACCACACCGGAATCCGGTGGCCCCACCAGATCTGGCGCGAAATGCACCAGTCCCTGATGTTCTCCATCCAGTCGATGTAGGTTTTCCTCCACCGCGCCGGATAAAAATGAATGCGGTCGTCAAGCGCGGCCCGGAGCGCATCTCCGGCGAGCGGCTTCATGCGGACAAACCACTGGTCGGAATAATAAGGCTCCACCACGGTGTGACAGCGGTAGCAATGGCCCACGGCGTGGCGGTGGTCTTCGATCTTTTCCACGAGGCCCAGGGCCGTAAGGTCTTCGACGATCATTTTCCTGCAGACAAAACGGTCGAGGCCGGCATATTTTTCCGGGATCGGGCCGGTCATGAGCCCGCCTTCGTCCATGACCACGACCGGTTCCATGGCATGGCGCCGTCCCATGGCAAAATCGTCGGGGTCGTGCGCGGGCGTAACCTTGACCGCGCCGGTGCCGAATTCGCGGTCGACAAAATCGTCCGCAATGAGCGGGATTTCACGGTTGACAAGAGGCAGAACAAGCGTTCTGCCGACACAGGCGCGGTAGCGTTCGTCCTTCGGGTTCACGGCCACCGCCGTGTCGCCGAGCATGGTCTCGGGCCGGGTGGTGGCCACGGTCACATGGCCGCCTCCGGTGCGGTACGGGTAGCGGAAGTGGTAGAGCCTGCCGTTACATTCCTTATGTTCCGCTTCCTCGTCGGAAAGCGCGGTGCGGCACCGCGGGCACCAGTTGATGATGTATTTGCCTTTATAAACAAGTCCCTGCCGGTAAAGCTCCACGAACGCCCGGCGGACGGCGCGCGAGAGCCCTTCGTCCATGGTGAACCGCTCGCGCTCCCAGTCGCACGAGCAGCCGAGTTTCTTGAGCTGGCCCGAAATCGCGGCATGGTGTTCGCCCTTCCACTTCCACACCTCTTCGATGAACGCCTCGCGGCCGAGGTCGTGCCGTGTTTTTTTCTCCTTCGCAAGCTTCCGCTCCACCACGTTCTGGGTCGCGATGCCGGCATGGTCGGTACCCGGCATCCAGAGCACCTCGCAGCCGGCCATGCGTTTATAGCGGATGAGGATGTCCTGCAGCGTGTTGTTGAGCGCATGGCCCATGTGCAGGACGCCGGTCACGTTCGGCGGCGGAATGACAATCGAGAATTTAGGCTTCCGGGAGGTTTCATCCGCGCGGAATAAATTCTTTGCGCTCCAGCGGGCGTACCACCGGTCCTCAACGAGAGCGGGGTTGTATTGTTTTTCCATTTCGATCAAATATAAAATACGGCCCGGCATCATTGCCGCGGGTTGAAATGTAAAAATCGAGGGGAGAAAAAAAGGAATGGAAAAAGAGGCAGAAAGGCGGGGAAGGGCAGTGTAATCAGGAAAACATGGTCGCGGTCAGTTCTTCGAACGAGGGGCCGATCATCTCGGGAACCAATTCTTTCAGGTCATTGTACATTGCGCGGATATTGCCGAGGTCCACATTGCTCTTAAGATCATGGACGAACCGTTCCATGCGCTCCGGATCGCGCCGGAAGTTTTTCTGCACCCGGATCTTTTCGAACCGCGTTCTCACCACGTTTTCCGTGTCGGAGAGCAGCGTCTCTTCGATTTTCTCGCCGGGCCGCATGCCGATAATTTTGATTTCGACGTCTTCCCCCACCTTAAGGCCGGAAAGTTCGATGAGGTTCCGCGCCAGATCCACGATCCTGATCGGTTCTCCCATGTCGAGCATGAAGATCACGTTCGATTCATTGAGCGATGAGGCCTGCAGGACGAGCTGCACCGCTTCCGGGATCGACATGAAATACCGCTTCGTTTCGGCGCTGGTCACGGTCACCGGCCCGCCCTCGCGGATCTGCTGCTGGAACAGCGGGATCACGCTGCCGCTCGAGCCGAGCACGTTGCCGAAACGGACCGCGTTGAAAAGCGTTTTCGACGGATAGCGCTCGAGCACGATCCGTTCCGCCAGCCGTTTCGAAATCCCCATGGTGCCTGCCGGGTTCACGGCCTTGTCCGTGGAAATCATGACGAACTGGCTCACCCCGGTTTTCTCCGCGAGCGAGGCAAGCTGGGCCGTGCCGAGCACGTTGTTTTTCAGGCAGGCCATGGGGTTCCATTCCATGAGATGCACGTGCTTGTAGGCGGCGGCATGATAGATGAAGTCGGGCGGATACCGGCGGAAGAGCGGCTCCATGAACCCGTTGTCAAGAATGCTGCCCACGACGGTATGGATGGAAATGTCCCGGTACCGGCGCTTCAGCTCCTGGTCGACCGTGTAGGCGCCCTGTTCGCTTGAGTCAAGGAGCAGCATGCGCGCGGGCCGGTACGAGGCCACCTGGAAGCAGAGTTCCGAACCGATCGAGCCGCCCGCGCCGGTGACGAGCACGGTTTTTGCGGCAAGCTGTCTGCGGACATGGGTATCGTCGAGCGTGATATTGGGCCGCGAGAGCAGGTCATCGATGGATACCTCGCGTATTTTATTGACCGTGTGCCTTCCGCTCATGATGTCGAGTATGGAAGGGACGATCTTGAACTTCACCTCCCATTCGGGAATTCTGGCGGCGTCCATGATCTCCCTGACCACCTTGTTCGTGGCCTCGGGAATCGCGATAAACACCTCGTTCACCCGGCGCTTCTTGATGTGCGAGCGGAGCGACGAAAGATCGCCGAGAACTTTCAGGCCCTGCAGCCGCTGGCCCCGGAGCGCTTTGTTCCGGTCGATGAATCCCACGGGAATGTACTCCCTGCTCCTGCCGGATTTGAGGCTCTTGGCGATTTCGTTGCCGGCCGCGCCCGCGCCCACGATGAGGACGTTCCGCACCATGTCGCTCATGGGAGCGAACGACTCCCTGAAGATGCGGATGGTAAAGCGGGTGCCGCCGTTGAGCAGGACGAACAGGACGAAGTTCATGAAGTAGATCGAACGCGGATACCCGCGGAACTGTCCGCTCACCACGATGCAGAACATGAATACCAGCGAAGCGAGGGCGGAGGTCTTGACGATATCCTTGAGATCATCCACGCTCACGTAGCGCCAGATGCCCTGATAGAGGTTGAACAGGGCGGAAAACACGACGAACACGACGATATTGATGGGCAGGGAGTAGAATAAATAGCGGGGATACAGCGTCGGATCATGCAGAAGCTCGTGCTGTCCCAGCGTAAAGTCAAACCTGAGCAGAAACGAAAGGAAAAGGCTGAACGCGGCGAACAGGATATGGAGGGAAATGATGTACGCCAGCCGCTGCCGGTAGATCATCGTCCCGATCTGTCTCAGAATGGCCATGGTAAAATTTTCGTTGAATGACCCCTCCCATGCTCCTCCCCCTTACCACGGGGGAGGTACCGGACGGCGGAGGGGGTGAATTTCCTTCCGGCTGCACGAAGGCCCTATATTCCCAACAGTATCAACTTATTATACATTCAAAGCGGCTGTCAAGCAACGGATAACGCGCGCGAGATCGTTATCGGACATTCCGGTGCCGGAAGGCAGACACAGGCCCCTGTTGAAAAGCTTTTCCGATACGCCGTTTGCATACGAAGGGCAGTTTTTAAACACCGGCTGCAGATGCATGGGCTTCCAGAAAGGCCGGCTTTCGATATTGTCTTTTTCCAATGTCATTCTTATCTGCTCAACCGTTGCACGGTGCGGCTTTTCATCTATGGTAATGCAGGTAAGCCAGCGGTTCGAACGGCCCCACGGGGCTTCCGGCATGAAGCCGATGCCGGGCAGTTTTGACAGCGCCTTTTGGTAAAAATCAAATATCGCCCTCTTTCGCTGCACGCGGTCTTCGATCACTTTGAGCTGGCCGCGGCCGACGGCGGCAACGATGTTGCTCATCCGGTAGTTGTAGCCGACGGCGCGATGCTCGTAGTGCGGAAGGTTTTCCCTGGCCTGGGTCGCGAAGTATTTCGCGCGCCTGATTTTTTCCGCATCATGGCCGAGCAGCATGCCGCCGCCCGACGTGGTGATTATCTTGTTTCCGTTGAACGACAGCACGCCGAGCGGCGCGATGGTCCCGGTGTGGCGCTTTTTGTAAAGCCCGCCCAGCGACTCGGCCGCGTCCTCGATGACCGGAATTTCATGGCGGGAACACACCGCCATGATCGCATCAAGGTCCGCGCTCTGGCCGTACAGGTGGACGACAACGGCAGCCTTCGGTTTTTTTCCTTTTTTTATCCTGTCTTCTATCGCCTTCTCCAGCAGGCAGGGGTCCATGTTCCAGGATTCGCGTTCGCAGTCGATGAAGACCGGTATTGCGCTCAGATACATGACCGGGAACGCGCTCCCTGCAAAAGTAAACGACGAGCAGAGGACTTCGTCGCCGGGCCCGACGTCGAGGAGCAGCAGGGCAAGGTGCAGGGCCGCGGTGCCCGACGACAGGGCGAGCGCGTTTTCAGCGCCGGTATAGGCGCACATTTCCGCCTCGAAAGCATCGACCATGGGGCCGAGCGGCGCGATCCAGTTCGAGGCAAAGGCGTCTTTGACGAATTCGAGCTCGTGCCCGGACAGATGGGGAGGACTCAGATAAAGGCGGTCCATAAAAAATAGTTGAATAAAAACGTCAAAGGATAGTTGAAAAGATGAACAGTTGAATAGTTGAACAGAAACACTAAAAATAGTTGAAGAGATGAATGGTTGATAAACTTTTCACCTGTTCAACCCGTCCTCCGCAGTAGCTACGGAGGGGGACTCTTCAACTTTCTTTCTTAAACTCTTCAACTATTCAACTGATCAACCCTTCAACTCTTTATTATATCTGCGTATGAAAACCGGCAGCGTCGCGAGCGCGAAGAGCGAGCCGAGGCCGTAGGCGACATGCATGGCCGCAAACACCAGCGGCAGCAGCAGCGCGGCAAGCGGCTTTTTTTGAGCGCGGATAGCGTCATCAACAGCCCCGTCATCTTTTCGGGCGATTTCAGCAGCAAATGATCTGCCGCTGAAAAGGAACAGGCCTGCGGCGTATGCCAGCAGTTCCGCAGCAAGCAACCAGCGCATGAGCGGGAAGCATGAGAGGGCCGAAAAAACAACGAGCGAAGCGATGAAAAGCAGGGGAACAATATGCCGGAGACGCACCGCGGACGGATTGACGGGAATGGTCCGGATCACGCCAATGCCGTCTTTCCACCGCTGCACAAAGAGACCCGGTAAATCCGGCCTGCAGAAATAGCAGGCCCTGATTTTCGGCGAAAGATAACACCGGTATCCCGCTTTTATCAGGCGCGCATTCAGTTCGATGTCTTCGGAACGCGGAAGGAACTCGTTATAAAGGCCGATCTTCCCGAAGACCTCTTTCCGGTAGCAGCCGAGCCATACGGTCTCAACGTATCCTTCGCAGGCAGGATCGTGAAACCTGCCGCCGCCGAGGCCGAATCCGCTTTCGTGCGCCATCCTGATCGCGTGGGCCACGGCGTCCGGCCGCGAGGCAAGGGGCCGCATGTGGCCGCCCACATTGGCCGCCCCGGTTTTTTCCGCGGTTTCCATGCACGCGGCGATATAATCCTCTGCATATACGGCATGGGCGTCGCACCGCACGATGAATTCTCCGGCAGCGTTCGCTATCCCGATATTCAGGCCGGCGGTGACGGTTTTTCCGGGATTGTCACAAACGCGGAGGTTCGCATGCGTCTTCTTCAGCTCTTCGAGAATGGACCGCGTCGCGTCGCTCGACATGCCGTCGACTGCCAGGACTTCGAAGCGGCCGGCCGGAAAATCCTGGTTGAATATCGAATTCAGGCATTCGCGGATATGGCGGGCTTCGTTGCGGACCGGCAGGATGATTGAAACGAGGGGATTCATATAATCAAAATGATAAATCGGTGAATCGGTCTATCGGTGACTCGGTGAATCGGGTGTAGGTGAATCGACCGAAAACCGAGCGACCGAAAACCCTGGCAGGCCTTCGGCTCAGCTCAACCCATCCTTCGCAGCAGCTACGGAGGGTACAACTCAACCCATCCTTCGCAGCAGCTACGGAGGGTACAACTCAACGGCTCAACAATTTCTTCAGTTCTCTCGGGCTGTCCGGGACGAGCTTCAGCCATCTGTTAAGCGGCGGCAGGACCGTTATCAGGATGTATCCGATGTCCTTCCAGAAGCCCCATTTCCGGAGGTACTCCAGGTTCATCCGCACCTTGATGGGCCAGAGCACCGTGTCGTTGAACTGCTTCGGGCCGCTCACCTTCGCCAGCAGCTCGCCTTCATAGCGGAAGTAAAGCGTCGCGGGCCCGGTGATGCCGGGCCGGAGGTCCAGTATCGTGCGGTCATCGCCGGCCAGCCAGTCCGCATAGCCCGGGACATCGGGCCGCGGGCCCACGAAAGACATCCTGCCCAGCAGGACATTCCAGAGCTGGGGCAGCTCGTCGAGCTTGAATTTCCGCAGGAACCTGCCGAGGGGCGTGATCCGGGGATCGTCCGCCGTGGTGACCGGCCCTTCCCTGTCCGCGCCGACATACATGGTGCGGAACTTGAACGCCGTAAACGTCTTCCCGGACCGGCCCACGCGCGGCTGCCGGAAAAACACCGGGCCGGGGGACGACAGCTTGACGAGCGGGCACAGGACGACGAAACAGGGGGAGAGGACGACGAGTCCGGCCGCCGAGGCGACACCGTCAAACGACCTTTTGACGAACGATTGGAAAGGGGTCATGTAACTACAATAAAAAGGGCTAAAGTCGGTGACTCGGGTTACGGTGAATCGGTGGATCGGAAAACTAAAAACAAGATGAACAGGGTTAAAATCAGATGAACAGATGATAACTACAATAAAAAGGTCCTTAACCTTAGCCTTAACCTGTTTTATCAGAGCGCCGGACCGTCCGCTG
>CAISVC010000647.1 GCA_903888815.1 uncultured Fibrobacterota bacterium | reverse complement strand
GATGCGCCCCTCATGGTAGTAACGAATTTCTATGCTACGGTAAAGATTCTCTCACCCATACAATGAATGGCGACGGCAAGCTCGATCTGTGGGTTTCGCATATATTCGGGCATAAATTATTCAAGCAGAAATATCCCGACGACCCGGATGCCAACAATATCTATTACGAATACGAAATAATGGAAAGTTATTTTGAGCGCTTGCATGAGAGAATGGCATACCCCTCAAAAGTACCGCATATAGGTGTGGCTGAAGAGGGTGTTACTGAACAAGGCGATGCTGACATAGACAACACCTTCAATTTCAGACCGCTCAATCTGGATTATTTCTTTTCAATGGCCTCGCAGACCAAACCGACTGAACCGGCATTCTGGATAGCCCAGCTCCAGTCCGGTCCCAGAGGTAATGTGAACTATGGCGCTTTCTGGGGAACCCGTTTTACATCGGGTCCTTCGGACCGGAATGGGAGAAACGAGGTGCCTGCCTCTTTATATGACGTCATGTCAGGCCAGACCGTTTATTATTCCACTCTCCAGAACCTGGGAACTTATGAATGGGCAGGCTTATGTGAACATTCAACCACGTTGGGGAATCATTTCAACAGATTTAGTTTTGGTACCGATGGCTCTCATATTTTAAACGGTTTTTTCCTGAGCTATACATTGGGCGACCTTACCTGCCAGCCGTCACATCTTCGTTCCGGCGGTTACGGAGGCGATTATTACGTTTATAACAACCAATATTATGAGGAAACTACAAACCCCAAACGCAACCCATGGTTCCATATTGGCGGCGATATATACGATCCGACCGGCGGGGAGGTTAGGTGGAAAAGTGTAACCTGGAAAGCAAAAATTAATACTGCCGGCAATTACGACGTTCAAATTTATTATCCCACTTATTATGCAAATTCGATTCCAGTAATTATTACTGCATCACCGCCGGGCAATATTCTTAGATTTGAAAATGGGGCTTGGAATTTTCATTGTTACAGTAATACACATATTAACCAGAGCGATAGCGGCGACCAGTGGCGATCTCTCGGGACATATTCTTTTGACGCAAATGATTCGGCATGTGTTTGTTTCAGTTTGAACTATGTGGTGGGAAATATCGCAATTGATGCTGCGCGTTTCGTGGGCCCGGAAACGCTTACGGTGGACAATATCGACCCGGGTTTCTGCGCGTCAGACTGGGTAGATCGCGGGTTTCTGGATATGCAGGATGAAAGTCCAACCCATGATATGGGTTCCAAGGTGCCGTTCTTTTCGATTGAAGGGTGTCAATGTTTTAAATACTCATGGAATAATTGTCTGGGGGTCTTGTATGGAATGGTTGACGAAGGGTTAATGGCGCAAGGCACGTCAACTGACAATTACAGAGGCAATTATATTTGGACCCAGAACTTAAGCCAGACCAATGAATTCGGAGAAATGAAGACGTTCGGTGACGCATTCCTGGATAGACATAGAGATTTTAATGGAGGTATTTTTCCTGCAGGTGTTCTGATCGGAGCCGGCACCTTGCTTGCTCGGGCATATATTCCCTATGGCGAAACGCTGGTCGAAGACGACGGCCTGACCATCTCCAATACACAGACGATCGACAAGTCAGGGCTGTATTACCGCCTGACCAATTTCAACGTGACCGTGACCGGCAATGCGACGATCATGGCGAAGGAAATAAGGATTTATCCCGAGTCGGACATCAAGGGGTATGCGCGGTTTTATGTGAATTAGGTAGGCGGGTTTCTAAAGTTTTTTTTCAGCACGTTGCTTATTAAAAAATTGTGGTATTATGAGAATTTATTTGTTATAATTTAAAGAAGGTAAGGTGGGTTATGATATCTGAAAAGAGAAACAATCTTCTGCTTAAAGTCACCGGTATATTATTACTGGGCGCCGGTGTTTCTTTTGCCGATTACATCGAAGGCATTGATACCACTGATGCTAATGGGTACGGGCTTGATTCGGCGTTAATGGTAACCGCTAACGATATCAACGGACTGAAATATCATTTAGGTCCTGGCGGGGGAGCAGGGTACTTCTGGGGTTTATTCACTTATTCCTTCGATGATATAAAAATAGCAGCAACCGAACAATTAAACCCTTACGGCCCCCCCACTGGTTTTTATTGTTCTGTAATAAAGAAAAAAGACAATACCTATTCAAAGGTACAAGTTTTAAAAAAACTGGCGGACGGCCGTTATGTATTCCAATACGGGACAAATACCACGCCGAACGACCGGATGCTGGAAAAACTAGATTATGACCGCTCTGTCAGGTATAAGCCGAATAATGTATATAGTACTTTTGGATATATGACAGGAATAGGTACCCTAACGTGGGAACCGCCGCTGCCTAATAACAATCATCTTCTCGGCTATATATATTATATGCCTAAAAGAGGCGTTTTTATCGATACGACTGCGCCAATAAATCCCGCGCAATGGGATTCAATCGCTTTTTCAGACTCAACGAGGTTGACGCTAAATCCCGCGCAAAGTTATGGGTACTTTAATCTTGTCGCTGTCTATACCGAAGGGAAATCAGATTTTTTACAGGGTTGGACATTCAGAAATTGCCTTCTAAATGGCGTTAACTGGACTTCCTCATCACCTAACCGTTTGTTGAATAAAATAGCAGTTAAAAAAACCGATGGCGGCTTTCTCATTACACTTCAACCATACAGGGCGAATACAGGTCCCTTATCGCTTGCCGTTTTTAACGTCACCGGTGTCGGAGTAGCGCAAATTCCCGTTATTAAGGGAAACAGCGCCATCTGGAAAACGGACAATCTGGCTGAAGGGGTGTATCTTATCCGGGCGAAATTGCCGGACAAAAGCGTTCTCACCCGGACAATGGTTTTTACAAGATAGTCGTGCTTTGGAAAAATTTCACCCGTCATGCCGCCCGTCTGAAACAATATTGGTACAAACTGTATGCCTTCAACAGAAAGTGGACAGGTCAATAGTATAAATTAAGAGACGGTTTTGGATATAATTTATTTCCCATAAGGAGGTAAAGAATGGTATCCAAGACCCGTCAG
>CAISVC010000646.1 GCA_903888815.1 uncultured Fibrobacterota bacterium | reverse complement strand
GGTCATCATTCTTTATGCAGGATTTTTTTGCAAACAAGCGGAGCCGCCATCAGGCGGTGTTTTTTTCTGCGGCGGAACATGTTTTTCCGCCGGGGCCGGAACCTCTTTCCGGGCACTACTTTCAGGGGTTTTTTGAACAGGGGGTTTCTCGTATCCGAAAACGATCGCGCTGAGCGGGGGCAGGGCAAGTTGCAGCGATTGCTTTCTGCCGAAACAGGGCTGATTCTTCGTCATGACGCCGCCGCTGTTGCCGATGTTGCTGCCGCCGTACACCGCCGCATCGCTGTTTAACAGTTCCTTCCAGAAACCCTGAAGCGGAACGCCGACCAGATAGTTGTAACGGGGTATCGGCGTGAAATTGCATGCCACAAGGACCAATTCCTCCGGGTCACTCGCTTTACGCAGGTAGGTTATGACACTGTGCTCCCAGTCCTTGAAATCTATCCACTCAAAACCGCGGCCGTCAAAATCAAATTCATGCAGTGCAGGAACTGTCTGATAGAGGCTGTTAAGATCATGTATCAGGAGCCGCATCCCGCGGTGCCGGTCGTCCGGCGCAAGGTCCCACTCAAGCGCGCCGTCGTGCGCCCATTCGCGCCACTGCCCGAATTCTCCGCCCATGAAGAGCAGTTTTTTGCCCGGGTGCGTGAATTGATAGGTGAAAAGAAGCCTGAGATTGGCGAGCCTTTGCCAGTCGTCGCCCGGCATTTTATTCACCAGCGACCCTTTGCCGTGCACCACTTCGTCGTGCGAGAGGGGGAGCACGTAATTTTCCGAAAAAGCGTAGAGCATGCTGAAGGTGAGTTCATTATGGTGATACTTGCGGTGAATGGGATCTTTTCCCAGGTAATAAAGCGTGTCATGCATCCAGCCCATGTTCCATTTCATGCCGAAGCCCAGGCCCCCGATATAGGTCGGTTTGGAAACCATGGGCCACGCGGTCGATTCTTCGGCGATCATCTGGACATCCGGAAATGTTTTATATACCTCCTCGTTGAGCTGTTTCAGGAACGAAATGGCCTCGAGGTTTTCACGGCCCCCGAATTTGTTGGGAATCCACTGGCCGGATGCGCGCGAGTAATCGCGGTAAAGCATTGACGCGACCGCATCGACCCGCAGTCCGTCGATATGGTATTTGTCAAACCAGAACATGGCGCTCGAAAACAGGAATGACCGCACTTCGGAGCGGCCGTAGTTGAAGATGTAACTCTTCCAGTCCGGATGAAACCCTTCACGGGGATCGGCGTGTTCATACAGGTGCGTGCCGTCATAATAGACGAGGCCGTGTTCGTCACCGGGAAAATGGGAGGGAACCCAGTCGAGGATCACGCCGATTTCATTCCGGTGCAGGTAATCAACAAGGTACATAAAGTCCTGCGGTGTGCCGTAACGGCTCGTGGGCGCGAAATAGCCGGTAGTTTGGTATCCCCATGACCCATAGAAGGGGTGTTCCATGATTGGCAGAAATTCCACATGGGTGAACTTGAGTTCCTTCACATACCCGGCCAGAAGGGGCGCGATTTCACGGTAGCTCAGCCACTGGTCTTTTCCGCTGCCTTTTCTGCGCCACGATCCGAGGTGCACTTCGTAAATCGACAGCGGGCTGGTCAGCGCATTCCGGGTTTTCCGCCCTTTCATCCATACGTCATCATGCCATTCGCAGGATAGATCCCGGATAATCGGAGAGGTTGAAGGCGGTTTTTCCCAGTAAAAAGCGTAAGGGTCCCCGCGGTTGGCCCGGTATTTATTGGATTTTGATTCGATATGGAATTTATACAGTTTTCCTGCTTCGAGGCCGGGAACAAATCCTTCCCAGATGCCTGAACCGTCCGGTCGTACCGAAAGTTTGTGCGCTTCCTGATCCCATCGGTTGAAATCTCCCACCGCTGAAACCATTGCCGCATTGGGTGCCCAGACTGCGAAAAGAACGCCGCTTATTCCATCATTGTCCGTAACGCGATGCGCGCCGAATTTTTCATACAGCTTGAAGTGGCTGCCCTGCCGGAACAGGTAGATATCAAAATCAGTGAACAGCGACGGCGCCGGTTTCTTTTCCGGTGGCTGGTCATGAGAGTCTGGTGTTTGCGGTGCACCCATTACTTTTTTCCTTAATTTCCCCGTTGCAGTTCCCGGCTCTGAAAGAGCTGAAAATACCATTAATTCTTGATCCGGGAAATACAATTATAAAATATATTTCAATAACAAGGATGAGAATTATGAGCTATATTTATTGGCGGTTCAGCGCAATTTAACCGTATTGTTGCAGCCAAACTCAACAGGAGATCAATATATTCATATAAATAAAGGGAGGAGAGCCATGTTACGGATTAATGGGTGGGGAGGGATTTTTGGGAGAGCAATTGCAGGCAGTGCCATGCTGCTGGGGGCGGCGTACAGCCAGACGCAGGTGAATATGTATATGTCGCACAGCGTGAACGGAAACGCCGTGGACTTTACCTGCGGAGCCGGCCAGAGCGTCCGTATCTATGTCTGCAGGCCGAATATCGTCAGGGTCAGCTTTGATACCCGGACGACGGGCAAGTTTACTTCCGCAAGAGACGTCCTCGGCATGGCCGATATCAACAGGGCATGGGATCCCGTATCGTATACGGCCGACGACAGCGGAACCTATGTTCTCATCAGGACTTCGGCACTCAAGATCCATGTCCAGAAATCGCCGTTCAGGCTGACCTACTACGACAGCACCGGCGCCCTGATCACCGGCGAAGATGCCTCGCGCGGCATGGCAGTGAATGCGAGTACGGCGGCCAACCCGGCGGTTCAATTTACCCAGAAGGCCGACGAGCACTATTTCGGGTGGGGACTGACCTATGCCTGGCTGAGGGATGGCGGCAGCGTGAAAATTGATAACAAGGGACAGACCTATGCCAAACGGCGGTCAGAGGGGTATTACATGTATTCGACTGCCGGATACGGGCTTTTCCTTCTTTTCGCAGAGCCGCGGCCTCCGCAGACCGGAATCGGCGATATCGATGGCGGGGCGGCTTCGGCGGGTTTTGACCTGACCGGGAATTATGCAAAATACTGGCAGTCTCCTTCATCCCAGTATGGTTTCGGCTCTATGGAATATCTGAGCTACTTTTTCATTGCCGGAGACTGGCGCACGGCGATAAGCGGATACACCGAAGCATCGGGCAGGCCGCCGATAATAGGGAAGAAATGGTACGGGATCCACCGCGACTGCTATCTCCAGACCGCAACCACGAACGACATGAGGGCGTGGTGCAACATGTTCCGCCAATTACGGTTTCCCATGGATGTGATCCGCATGGACAATTTCTTTGACTGGGGCAATCTGGGCTATCTCCCGAGCCCGCCGGGCAACTGCTGGGATGTTAACGTTCCGGCACAGGTCCAGTATTATAAGACCAACCATTTCTACTTCGGCGGCATGGTTTTTGGCATCGGCTTCCACGGCTGCTGCACCGGCTGCTCGCAGGATCAGGTGGATGACTCGGCGCATGCGCAGGTCGCGGTGAATAACGGGTTCGATTTCGCCTGGTACGATGCGATGAATTATCACAACCGTATGGACGCCCAGAATACATGGAATACGTGGAAAAAAACGAAGAAAGGGGATGAAACCAGAGTCTGGGTCGCCAAAGGCTGGATGTCGCTCAGCAGCCAGTCCTGGCCGGCCTCCCACACCGGAGACCTGTTGCACGATTTCGGCCAGTGGTGGGTTTTCCCTTCGACGCTGGCGCACCATCTTATCGGCTATGCGGTAAACTATACCGACCTCGGCGAAGGGTTTGACTGGAACTATATCGGCACCGCTATGCGGCCGGTTACCGCCTTTCACCAGGCAGGCGCCGCCGGCGGGACCGACTATAATTATCCGGAATGCACACAGCTGAACACCTTTGCCGCCGACCTGCAGGACCTGATACGGAAATGGCACCGCCTGCATTACCGCTTCATTCCCTATTTCTTTACTTATGGAATGATCGCGCATGAGACCGGCGTGCCGGTCTGGCGCGGCATGATGTGCCAGAACGGCGGCGAGAAAGACCCCGGCACGTACAGCCTGAACATGCAGTGCTATGTGGGTGACGAACTGATCATCTCACCCTATTACCCCGATAACCCGGTGGATAACATGTCCGGGGCCCGGAAGAACATCTATCTGCCGGCAGGCGTATGGTACGATTATTTTGCGGGAACAAGGTACACCGGGCCCACGACCATTGCGTCCTATGTCTGCGATCCCGGAGGAGGCATTATCAATAAAAAACTGCCCATGTTCGTCAAGGCGCGTTCGATCATTCCTCTGATGGATACCATGATCTATGTCAATGAAAAGCCCGAGACCCTTATAACGCTCCAGACATGGCCGACAACCGGCGGCGGGGACGGGACAGAGGATACTTCATTTACCATGTACGAAGATGAAGGCGTATGGGACACCATAGCCCTGACCAGAAGTCCTGCCGCGACAACAAGCTTTGGGTTGAGCTGTGTAACCAGCGGAGCGGTTCAAACGACGACCGTGAATATCGGCGCTTTCGCGGGAAGCAGGTATTGCGCCGGCGCACTCGCCGCACGCCGCAGGTACCAGGTTGAGCTTCACAATGTGAACCAGGTCAATTTTGTAAAAAGCGATACCACGAACTGGTCGGCACCCATCACCGCTGCCCAGTATAACGGCAGGCAATTCGGCTTTTACTGGGATGCGTTAACCCGTGTGTGCTATATCAATGCCACGGGTAATGCCGCCGCAGGATTCAAGGTCATTGCCTCTACCGCCCAAACGCCGGTGCGCACATTTTTCTCCGCCCTTGCGCGCGAAAGGGTCTCCATACTGCGTCAGGCACGCGCCGTGAGGGTTGCCGTGCCGTTCATGGGAGCGCATGCCGTGGAAATACTGAATGCGCAGGGCAGGCTGATGACCAGACGCAGCGGCAATTCCGCGGCGAGCTATGTGATCTCCATGGATCGCCGGGCGCCGATGCTGTATATGATCAGGGTGTCAATCGACGGGCGAACGCCGGTAGTCAGGAAACTGGTGTTCTGATCAGGCTGTTTTTTCCACGGCAATGGCAAAGCCCCGTGCATGAGCAGTGCATGGGGCTTTGTGTCGTCAGCGGCGGCTGATTCAGAACGGCGACGGGAGATTTTTAAGAAACGGCAGTTTTGCGTCTTTAGCGGAGAGGACCGGTTTCCTGACCGGCCAGGCAATCGCAATATCCGGATCGTTCCACCTGATGCCGCTGTCGTGCGCAGGAGAGAAGGGGCAGTCTACTTTGTATTGCACCTCGGTGTTTTTCTCAAGCGTGCAGAAGCCGTGCGCAAAACCGACGGGCACAAAGAGGATGCGGAAATTGTCGGCTGAAAGTTCAAACGAGCACCATTTGCCGTAGGTCGGCGATGATCTTCTCAGGTCTACCACCACATCGTAGACGGCTCCCCGGGTCACGCGGACAAGCTTGTTCTGGGAGCGGGGCGGAATCTGAAAATGCAGGCCCCGCAGGATGCCCTTCTGCACCGAACGCGAATGATTGTCCTGCACAAAGGCGGCAGTGATGCCGCCCCCGGCGAACCGTTCTTCCGAGTAGCTTTCGACGAAAAAGCCGCGGTGGTCGGCGTGAACATCCGGCTTGATAAGGATGACGCCGTCGAGATCGGTGCGTATGAATTCCATAAACGATTACTCCCGTTCATCCGGGTTTGCCGCGAGGTTGCGCAGGTATGCGCCGTACTCGTTTTTTTCCATGGGTTTTGCAAGGCTGAGAAGTTTTTTGCAGGAGATATAGCCGAGCCGGAAGGCGATCTCCTCCGGGCACGACACCTTGAGCCCCTGCCGGGCCTGGATGGTGGCGACGAATTCCGCCGCCTGCAGCATCGACGCATGGGTGCCGGTGTCAAGCCAGGCAATTCCGCGGCCCAGGGTAATCACGTGCAAAGCGCCCTTTTTCAGATAGCGGCGGTTGAGATCGGTAATTTCGAGCTCGCCGCGGCCGGAGGGTTTAAGCTGTGCGGCGTAGCCGCAGACCTTTGCATCATAGAAGTAAAGACCGGTAACGGCGAAATTGGACCGGGGACGGACCGGTTTCTCTTCCAGGCCAACGGCCTTTCCATTTTTCCCGATCTCCACCACGCCGTAACGTTCCGGGTCGGTAACACGGTAGGCGAACACCGTGGCGCCCTCTTTCTGCGCGACAGCCCGCCGCAGCGCTTCAACAAGGCCGTGTCCCCAGAAGATGTTATCGCCCAGCACCAGCGCCACGCGGTCATTGCCGGCAAATTCTTTACCGATAATAAAAGCCTGCGCCAGACCTTCGGGTTTCGGCTGCCGGGCATAGGAAAGCCGGAGCCCCCACTGGCTTCCGTCGCCGAGCAGACGGATGAAATTGGCGGCATCATCCGGCGTCGTGATAATAAGGATCTCCCTGATGCCGGCGAGCATAAGTATTGACAATGGGTAATATATCATCGGCTTGTCGTACACCGGCATGAGTTGCTTCGACACGCCCCTGGTGAGCGGATAGAGCCGCGAGCCCGAACCGCCGGCAAGAATGATCCCTTTCACGCTGTCTGCTCCCTTTTTAAGATGGTACTGGCGCCTGCGAACGAGATAAATATACTTTTTAGCAGTATGGCAACGGATCAGTCGATACCCGCGCCCGGGGGCGGATCACTACTTTCGGCACTCGCCTCATTCTATGCGTACCTGGAAAAAGAGAAGGGATTTTCCGGAAACACGCTTGCAGCATACCGCTCCGACCTTGACGAATTTGTCCGGTTTCTGACCTCCAGGAAGGTTGCTCTTTCTCTGAAAGAGTCCCTTGTAAAAGCGGTGCTTCGATCCTTTGCATTTCACTTAAGTTCAAAGGGCCTCAAACCCAGATCCATTGCGCGGAAGATAGCGGCATTGAAATCATTTTCCCGTTTCTGTGTCCGGCGGCACCTTTTGCCGAACAATCCCTCAAAGCTTCTGTCTGCTCCGAAACTCGACCGGCAGCTTCCGGTATTTCTTACCCGGAAACAGGCAGCCATGCTGGTTCCTCCTCCCGTGAAAAGTTCCGAAGAAGCGTTCCGGAATTATGCCATCATCGAGTTTTTTTACGGGAGCGGCATCCGGCTTGCCGAGCTGCAGGCGCTTACCATCGGTTCGGTAAATGCGAAACAGGCAACCGTGCGGGTCATGGGAAAAGGGCGCAAGGAGCGGGTGGTGCCGCTTACTGATACGGCAATCGAAGCCATGGGGCGCTATCTTTCGGCTCGCGTGTCGGCGAAAGCGCCCGATGCGCCGCTTTTTGCCTCCTCAAAGGGCAATGCCCTTTCGCGCAGGCAGATCGAACGGATCGTGGCCAGGGAACTCTCGCTTGTCAGTCAGCAGAAGAAGCGCAGCCCCCATGTCCTGCGCCACTCATTTGCAACACACCTCATGGACGCGGGCGCCGATATCAGGGCGGTCAAGGAACTTCTCGGCCATGCATCGCTCACCACCACGCAGATCTATACGCATGTCTCGCGCGAACACCTGTTGAAAGCCTATAAACAGGCTCATCCGCGGGCGGAGAGGAGAACCGGAGATCCTCGTAGTCCTTCCCGGTCTCCTTGATTTTAATGGTAGTTACTCACCGCAGGGGACAAATTTTGACTGATGTTTCTGCCCCGATTTCGGTCATGGCGAATTCCTGGATTTCCCGCGAAACATGGTTTTCCGAATCAATGGACCAGGTTAATGGATTTTCGCGGATGTATTTCCTGATGAAAAATAACGATTTTTCGTCGCGGATTATGTGTTCGTAATAATTACGTTGCCAAACAGGATTTCCGGGGGATTTGCGAATAGTGTTAATGCGTTTTGCGGAAAATGTTTTAAATTGACGGACAATTTCCGGCAATGCATTTCGTTGTGGCGCATTATCCGTACCGACGGTTCCCGTAGGGGCAGGTTTAGAACCTGCCACTACAGAACATACCCGTACGGATTTTGGTCCCACAATATCCCCGAATAATTTTTGTGTCCGATCGTAAATACAAATCGTGACGAAATAATACCCCGACCGGGAATAATCATACCCGCGCATCCGGACTGACCGGCGGTTGTGGTAGCCGGTGAATTGGTTGAAAATGCCGGAACTCATTGGGTTATTCCATTGACGGCAATTTTCCTCATCATTTCCCTTCCCTGCAAGACCCCCTCCACGATCTTTATCTCATCGTCGGTCAGGCCGTAGAGAGCGTAGACCAGCTCGTCCATCCGGCAGGCTGGGAGGTTGAGGTTGGTACCTAAAAAAGCTACATTAATCAAATCTGCCGTCAGGCAGGCGACTGGACTTTGAAAATAAATTGCAGGAGATTGAGGATTGGAAGTGTTTAACAGATTTTACAACAATTAAAGCCTGCGCGGAGCCGCTCCGGCGAGGCAGGCGTCACGGGATATTTTCTTCCAAGCCTTCATTTCTTGCAACATAGTAGAGAAGAAACTCATCCACAAGCGCTTTTGAAATCGTTGAGTTTTTATCGCAAGCGGTTATTATCTTCTGGTAATTAATCATGATTCCTTATCCGCCCTTCAATACTCTTCAACCATCAACCCATTCACGATCCACCGATAAACCGATTTACCCATTCTCCGTTCAACCCTAAACATTCAACTATTCTTCAAAATACGGATTCTTTACAGGAGATTCATTCCTGATAATCCATTGCTTGAGGATTGGATTAATAAAAGCAATTTTGCCGGATGGTAATTTGCGGATATAATCAAGCTCCATAAGTTTGCTTGCGGCCTTTTGGACTGATGAAGCGCTCCCAAGGTTATGTTTCAGCAAAAACCTTGTTTCATAAAGACTTCCCGTCTCCTCTTCCGCGATTGCCTTCAGAAGGTGCCTCTCATTTATGGATATCCTATCCCATAGCTCTGCCAGAAGAACGGTATCTCTTTCTATTATTTCTTGAATGACTTTTTCCAGAACATCAGCATTTATCAAGCATTTATTCTGCTTTGCATAGTCCCATAGATAATGACAGAGCATTTGCGTGTAATAAGGATGATTTTCAGTAATTTCCGGTATCTTTCTTATCAGCTCTTTCGGGCAAAGCGAACCCAGGCGATTCGCTATGAAATCCCTCCAGTGATCGGATTTTATCACATCAATCTCAAAATGTCGGCCGAAGTTGTAAAATGGCCTGTTCTTGTTTTTAAAAATGCCCATTAGAAGGTTTTGTTTGCTTCCCAGAAAGGCATAGGAAACATTTTTGTGGTGCTGAAAAGCAGACCGCATTTCACGCTCGATAACATTGCCGTCTTTAATGCTCGCCACTTCCTGAAATTCATCGAAAATAACGGTCCCCTTCTTTTTTTTCCTGGTGCAATATGTTTCGAGCGAGTTAAACAACTCATGAAGAGTCTCGGATTTTGTTAAAACAGGAATTGGTACTGAAACCTCTACCGTAGGCGCATTCTGGCTCTTAATAACAATTTTCGGATTAATTGAAGGAAGAATATTCTGAATAGTTTCAATCAGTGCCCTTATCGGGCTCCGGATTTCTTCTACTATTGACGTTGCGTAAATATTATAAAGGTCCTCAAGCGATGTGACCCTGAAAAGATCAATAAAAAACACCAGATGGCCCTTTGCCGCAAGCTCCTCCTTAATGCGCATCATCATCGAAGTTTTTCCATACCTTCTCGGAGAAGAGCAGATGATATTCTGTCCGGAAAGCAGCGCCCGGGTAATCATGGACACTTCAGACTCACG
>CAISVC010000645.1 GCA_903888815.1 uncultured Fibrobacterota bacterium | reverse complement strand
CCTATTTTATAAGCATTATGACGGATTTGAGAGCGATCCTTGAACGGGAATTTCTCCCCTTTGTCGAAAAACCGTTGCGTTATATCGGCAGTGAACTTAATATCGTCAGAAAAGATCTTTCTCTTGTGACACTGCACGGCGTTCTCTGTTTCCCTGATCTTTATGATATCGGTATGTCTCACCTCGGGCTGCAGATATTATATCACATTGTCAACAAGGAGCCGTCATGGGCGCTGTCGCGCTGTTTTCACCCCTGGACCGATGCGGAAACACGCCTGAGAGAATTGCGCATCCCCCTCTATTCGCTGGAATACTGTTTACCCATCCGTGAAGCGGATTGGATCGGTTTTACAGTGCAGTATGAATTACACTGCACGAACCTGCTCAATATGCTGGATCTGGCCGGGATGCCGGTATATCAGCGTGAGCGCGGCCCGCAGGACCCCATCGTGATCGCCGGCGGGCCCTGTATGGGCAATCCTGAACCGCTGGCGGACTTTATTGATGCCTGCGTCATTGGCGACGGTGAAGAGACGGTTGTTTCTCTTTGCCGGGTGATGGAACAGAAGAAAACAGCCAGGGCGGGCCGTGATGAAATACTGAATGCGATTGCAGGCATCAGGGGCGTCTATGTACCTTCATTGCATCCGGCGAAAAGAAACGGCATGTTTTATGTGCCTGAGAGAAAGGGCGTACCGCCTGTCAAAGCAGCAAAGGTCGCTGTGCTTCATAGCGAATATTACCCTGAACGTCCCCTGGTACCGATTATCGATATAGTGCACCACCGTCTGGCGGTTGAAATGATGCGCGGGTGTACACGGGGATGCCGGTTCTGTTCGGCCGGAACCTATTATCGGCCGGTCCGCGAACGGGATGCCGCGGCACTCTATCGTCAAATCGAGAGCAATATCGCCGCAACCGGGTGGCGGGAGGTCGGTTTATTAAGTCTTTCGACCGCCGACAGCTCCTGTTTCAGTGATCTTCTTTCGGCAACTGATTTGCTTAAACAGCGTTACCGCGTTGTTTTTTCACTCCCGTCAACACGCCTTGATGCTTTGACTGAAGAACAATTCAATCTATTAACCTCCATATCTCATGTTTCATCGCTTACCATAGCGCCTGAAGCGGGAAGCGCAAGGCTCAGGCGGGTCATCAATAAAGATTTTTCTGACGAGGCAATTTACACCACTGTCGGCACGCTGCTCGGCCATGGGGTGCAGACGATCAAGCTGTATTTTCTCATCGGGCTGCCCACAGAACAGGAAGAGGATATTACAGCGATTGTCAGGGTTATTTCAAAAATAGCGGGGATGGCTTCGGCGAAATCGGGACGATGCAGGGTGAATGTTTCACTTTCCCCGTTTTCTCCCAAACCTCAAACACCGTTTCAATGGGAGGCCATGGATTCACCTGAATCGCTGGACCGCAAGAACTTGATGATTAAAAAAAACCTGAGCCACCTTAAAAATGTCAAGGTTTCCTATCGAAATGTGAACATGACGCTTCTTGAGACCGTCATTGCGCGGGGGGACAGGGTTGTCGGTACAATTATCCATGGTGCATGGAAAAAAGGAGCGCGTTTTGACGCATGGGATGACAAATTCGTTTTTGAGCGATGGACGCAGGTCTCGCGGGAAGCATCGGTGAATCTTGATGATTACACGGGGATGATTCCCCTGGAGCAAGAGCTGCCCTGGTCAATGGTGGATACGGGCGTTTCAAAGCGGTTCCTGCTGGCCGAGCGCGAACGTTCGCGTACCGAAACAGTTACCGATGACTGCCGGAAAGGTGTATGCATGCTGTGCGGCGTGTGCGAGTCAACGCAAAAGCCGAGCCTAATGATGACCACGGGCACACCTCTAACGGTAAGGAAACAGGAGGAAACATCTGAGAATATTTTTGCTTCGGCAAAGCCTTCAATACAGCCGAAGAATTATCGTTACCGGTTTGTCTATAGCAAAGGACCGGCGGTTAGATACCTGGGCCATCTTGATATGGTGGCGGTTTTCCACAGGGCTGTTACGGGCACAGGTTTTGAACTTCTCTATTCGCAGGGGTTTCAACCTCATCCGCGGATATCTTTCGGTCCACCGCTGCCTTTCGGTGTCATGGGCGATGCTGAAGCGTTCGATATGATAACGGTAATGCCTATCACCGGCGATCCGTTCCGAATGAATGCCATGTTGCCGCCTGGTTTGCGGGTGTGGTCATGGAGCCATTTTGACGAGCGTGGTCCATCACTCTCAGCTTCGATAAAAGCCGGCAGATATAAAATCACGCCGTGCAAACGGATAGAAGCGTCTATAATTCGGAAAACAGTTGATGCAGCACTGGATCAGAAAAAAATATCTGTTACCGTTTCGAAGAACGGTGAGACAAGAATCAAGGATATCCGGCCGCTCATTAGAGAATTGTATTTTGAAGAACGGCCGGATATGTTTTTAGAAGCCGTTTTATCGCTTGATCCTGCTGCAACCTGCAAACCCGTCGAATTGATTTCGGCACTTTTCCCCGGATATCTATTCACCGATTTTATCATAGTACGAAAAGAATGTCTGATTCAGAACGATGGAATCTTGGTGGGATTAGGTTCCTCAAAGAAGGAGCGGATATAATGTTTGGAAAAATGCTGCATGGCAGAACGGCATTGGTT
>CAISVC010000644.1 GCA_903888815.1 uncultured Fibrobacterota bacterium | reverse complement strand
CAAGCTCACCACGAACGGCGGCGACGAATACTGCGGCCGGGTGATTAAACGGGCAACCGGGGAACTGACGTGGAACGGCAGCTCTAACGTCATGAAAGCGATTTTCATCGCAGGGAACGAACCGTTTACTCAGGGGAAGATCGACTATAAGGAGTCGTGCAGGAACGCGATCGCGAAAGGCATTGTCGTCAACACCATTTTCTGCGGCGCTGAGCAGGAAGGTATTAACACGAAATGGAAAGACGGGGCCGACCTGGCGGACGGATCGTTCATGAACATCGACCAGAACCAGAAGATCGTGCATATAAAAGCGCCGCAGGATTCGATGATCATGGCGCTCGGTCAGCAGCTGAATACTACGTATATCAGTTATGGAAGTGCAGGCGTCGCGCGCAAGCAGATGCAACTTGAGCAGGACAAAAACGCCATGGCCTCGGCGCCGGCTGCCATGGTGCAGCGCTCAGTGGCGAAATCGTCTGCAAGCTATGAGAACGCAGCGTGGGATCTGGTTGACGCAAAAAAGGATAAAAAGCTCGCAGTCGCGGAACTCAAAACCGAGGAACTGCCGGAAGAGATGAAAAAAATGAAGCCGGAAGAACGGGAAGCGTATGTGGAGAAAAAGGCCGCTGAACGCGCTGAACTGCAGGCAAAAATAAGCAGTCTCAACGAGGAGCGCCGCAAATACGTTGCGGAAGCGCAGAAGAAGGTTTCGGCCGACAACACGCTCGACAAGGCGATCATATCGACGATCCGTAAGGAAGCGGCAAAAAAGGGGTATCAGTTTGAATCGAAATAAGAATATTGATTATCCGGCAAATGGTTTAATAGAGGCTCCTGTCGGATTTTTCTGGAGGCTGGGGGCCCATGTCTGAAGTCTTCCTCCGCTCGGCGGAGGAAGGCGAGTTAGGGCTGCCGGAAGAAAGGTCCGGCAGGAGCCATGATGATAAATAATGGGGATATCTGAAAATCCAGGCGAGTCGGGTGAACTGCCTTCCGGCCCTGCGGAACGAGGGAAAGGGATACTGAAAATGCATTTTTCTTGCGAAAAACGCGAACCCGCCTGCCTTCGCCGAAGCCGGCTACGGCATAGGCAGGTCCTCGTGCCTTCAGACAGTCCACCCGACTCGCCTTGTGAAAAGGGAATTTATAAAAGTACGCTTAATTATTGTAAATCTTACAGGAGGCCGATCATGTTTCGTCAGTCAAAAAAGTCTGTTGTAAGCTGTTTGCTTCCGCTTATCTTCGCTGCCGCCGCTTTTGCAGACGGATTCATCGTGGTGCCGCCCCCGTTCCCGCGGCCGGCATCGCAGCCGAACGATCCCTATCCGCTTGAGGTGAAGTATCATCACGTGGCAACGGATATCGAGGAGATGACCGCCGTCACATCGGTGGATCAGGAGTTTTACAACCCTACCTCTCGAAGACTTGAAGGCTATTACCTTTTCCCGATCCCGCAGGACGCCATCATCAGTAAATTCAGCATGTACATTGACGGAAAAGAAACCGAGGCTGAGCTGCTCGATGCCGCCAAGGCGCGGAACATTTATGAGGACCTTGTCCGTAAAATCATCGATCCCGCCCTGCTCGAATACTACGGCAGGGGCATGTTCAAGGCGCGGGTCTTTCCCATCGAACCGTACAGCACCAAACGGGTGAAACTCTCGTACCGCCAGACGCTTGAAAAAAACAACGGCACCATCGGCTATACTTATCCGCTCAATACCGAAAAATTTTCAGCCGCACCGCTCAAAGAGGTGTCCGTAAAAGTGACCCTGAAAACCGAGGGTAACCTGAAAAGCGTCTACTGCCCGAGCCACGAAGCGGAAATCATTCGGAAAAACAGCCACGAAGCGACCAT
>CAISVC010000643.1 GCA_903888815.1 uncultured Fibrobacterota bacterium | reverse complement strand
CCCTGCTTTCTCTTTCGCAGAATCTTATGCAGATGATGAATTTCAAAGAGGCGCTGCGTATGGAACGTGAGCGCGAAAAGCTGCTGTCGCTTTCCCATGACGCCCTCGCGCTGGCCGACTGGCAGGAGGAGCTGCAGCAGGATCCCGATGCAGCCCGCAACCGCGCTGCAGCCGCCCGTTCGCAGCAGGCGATTAACGATGCTCTTAGAAAGAGCAAAGAAGCCGCCGACAGTCTTTCGCTGGAACAACCGGCGGAAATGCTCGAAATCGGACAGGGGTTTGACAATGCCCTGGGTGCGTCGCAAAACGTGCTTAACGCCCTCGGTTCAAGCGACGGCCGTGAGGCGATGTCCGGGAGCGGCGCGGCACTGCGGTCGCTCGCCAATTCCCTGCTTACCGCCCTTTCACGGATGGAGAACGGACGGCAGGCTGAAGGCTCAAGCGGCGCCTGCATGATGCCGGGACTCTGCAGGCTTTCGGGACGGCAGGCCGCCATCAACTCCGCGACCGCAGATCTCCTGAGCCAGCTTTTACGCGGATCGCAGGGACAGGGACTGGCAACCGAGACCGGCAACGGGAGTGCGGAAGGAATGGAGGAAGCGCGCCGCGCGGCGCAGCAGGCGCAAAAGGCAATTGCGGATGAGCTGAAAAAACTGTCGGAGCAGTACGGAAGGGAGGCCGGGGAAGGGCTTGGCGGAAAAGTCAACGATCTCGAAGAGGAGGCGCGGCGCCTTGCGGCCATGCTCGAGCGTCCGGCGGCTGAAATTACTGAACGTCAAGACCGATTCCTTGCCCGCATGCTCGAAACCACGCTCTCCATGCACCGCGAAGGCGAAGGCAAGGACGAATGGAAATCGCGCACCGCTGATAAAATTTTCAGCGACGAAACCGATGCGCCGGCGGGCACCTTTTATAAGGATGTTGATATTTTTCATCGTTTGCGGCAGAGAGCATTTCAGGGGAATTTTCCCGAAGGGTACCGGGGCGCACTCCGGGCTTATTTTGACGCACTCAGTGAGAAATATTTGAAATAGGCACGAGGCACAAGGCACGCGATCTTATTGCCTAATGCCTGATTCCTAGTGCCTTCTTTTTACTGTTTCTCCAACATATAACTCGCGATTTTTTCATGGAGCGCGCCCTCTTTGCGCAGGAAGCTTGAGTACAGATGAAAAGCCTCGACCGAGAACTGTTCGGTGGCGAAGAGGCTGTTATGGGTAACATACTGGGCGACTTTATGCGGGTGGGTGCCGTTCAGGCGCGCCACCGTAACATGCGCATGGAATTTCCGGGCGTCGGGATCTATGCCGATGGAGGTGAGCATGCGCTCGATGCGCGCCTGCAGGCGCATGAGCTCTTCGCTTTCCGTGACCCCGGCCCAGAGTATGCGAGGCTCCCTGCGCGGCGGGAAAAAACCGACGTTTTTCATGGTAAGCGAAAAAGAAGGGCCGGTTATCGAACGCAGCGAAGCGGCAATCCGGTCTGCGACATCGCCGGGCACCTCGCCGATGAAGCGCAGGGTCAGGTGGAGGTGCGCTTCATCCACCCACCGGGCGCCCGGGAGCGCGACATAGGTCGCCGTGATATCATCCTTTATTCTTTCCGGCAGGTCAATGGCGACGAAGAGGCGGGGCATGGGATCCTTATCTGTTTAAGAAA
This sequence comes from uncultured Fibrobacterota bacterium, assembly GCA_903888815.1. Taxonomy (GTDB): domain Bacteria; phylum Fibrobacterota; class Chitinivibrionia; order Chitinivibrionales; family Chitinispirillaceae; genus BOG-1184. The sequence continues at coordinate 1,835 of CAISVC010000643.1, read as the reverse complement.
CGTAGGGGCGCGGTCTTCGCGCCCTGTTTAACATTTTTGTAAATATGACCATGGTGGCGGGAAGACCCCGCCCCTGCAAAACCACGAAACCTCCTCGTTCTCAAATAATATTTTCGCCCGTTTTCCGGCAACTATATTGTTAATATTAAAAACATCTCAAAGCGGGGGAACGCATGATCCCGGTGGTAACGGTTTCCCAGATGCGGTCAATCGATGAAGCGGCAATCGGCAAGGACCCGATCACCGGCTATTCGTACATGCTCAAAGCCGGAACAGGCATTGCCGGGGCAGCCAGAGCCATGCTTGCGGACAGCGCTGCAGGTGAAATAGCGGTAGTCTGCGGAAGGGGCAATAACGGCGGCGACGGCTATGTCACGGCCCGCCTGCTCGTCGAAGCGGGGTACCGTGTCATGTGTTTTTCTCTGTGTCCCGCGGATGAACTCAAAGGCGAAGCGCTGCTGGCATTCAATGAATATATCGAGCGGAAAGGGAATTTTCTGGTTCTGGACGATGCCGGCGGTCTCGCCAACCTCCCGCAGTACAAGCTTATTATCGATGCCATGCTCGGCACCGGCGCCAAAGGCGACCCGCGCGGGCTTTATGCCGCCGCGATCCGTGCGATCAACGAATCACGGGTTCCGGTCATAGCGGCAGATACCCCTTCCGGACTGGACAATGATACCGGTCTCCCCGGCTCACCGTGTGTTAAGGCCGCCGTAACCGTCACCATGGGATTCCCCAAGATCGGTCTCTATTTTTATCCGGGCCGCGGCCATGCGGGAAAGCTCGTGATTCAGGATCTGGGATACCCGGACGGACTGCTGGAAGCGAAAAATGCGGGCGGCATTTTTTTCCCGACTCTGGCGGATTTACGTACACTGCTGCCGCCGCGTAAACCATCGGGCAGCAAGTTCGATCATGGATCGGCCCTGCTTGTCTGCGGCTCCAGAGGTATGACCGGGTCGGCGACACTCGTTGCACGGTCGGCGCTGCGGACCGGCTGCGGAATGGCGCACCTTGCAGCGCCGGAGTCGTCCGTACCCGCGCTTGCCGGAAAACTTATCGAAACCGTTATCCACCCTGTTCCCGAGACGTCCGCAGGAACACTCTCGAGAGGTGCGTTTCAAAAAATCATGGAACTTGCCGGATCAATGCAGGCGATGTGCATCGGGCCGGGCGTTTCGCATGAGAGCGACACGAGCTCGCTTGTTCGCGAGCTTGTGTCAACCTGTACACTGCCGGTCGTGCTCGACGCCGACGGCATCAATGCTTATAAAGGCGGCGAAAAAGAGCTCGGATTGCATAAGGGCGGTATGATCATTACACCGCACACGGGCGAATGGCAGCGGCTTTTCGGGGAACTGCCGCCTGAGCCGGCGGAAATGATCGGCCGGTTGAAGGAGAAGGCGGTCGAATTTAACATGACTGTTCTGCTGAAAGGAAATCCTACCATTGTTGCCGCTCCGGACGGCAATGCCTATATCCTTCCTTTTGGAAATTCTGCCCTGGCAAAAGCCGGGAGCGGCGATGTTTTAAGCGGTATCATAGTTTCGCTTCTGGCGCAGGGAGCGTCGGCCGTGCATGCGGCTGTCCTGGGTGCCTATATCCACGGCGAAGCCGGAACGCTGGCAAGCGTGAGGCTCGGTGAATATTCGGTACTCGCGAGCGACGTGGTGAATGCCATTCATCTGGCGATTAGAAAACTGCAGGAAAATCAACACAATCAAACCTGCCCCAGCAGGTCTACGTAAGGCGGCAAGCCGCGCGCATGGTTTATTCGTAAGCTGTTTGGAAAAAAAATAACTACTTTGCTTTTTCTGTATTACCTAATTCAT
>CAISVC010000642.1 GCA_903888815.1 uncultured Fibrobacterota bacterium | reverse complement strand
TTTTCAAGGTGATCAGCAGCATGGAGATGAGCGACCCGAAGGACAACGCGCTCACCTACGGCATACGGTTCAGCGATCCGGTAAAGCCGGATATCGACCTGAGCGGTTTTATTGCCGTTGAGCCTGAGGTGAAATATACGGTTCATGTACAGGAAAAAACGGTCAAGCTGCGCGGCGACTTCGCGCCGGGCTGCACGTACAACGTGACAATAGCACAGGGATTCCCGAGTGCGTTTAATACCACGCTGGAATCGCCGTTCAGCGCAGAGTTCGTGTTTGCCAACAAGCCGCCCAAGGTCGAATGGATTTCGCAGGGAATACTGCTGCCGCCGGACAATAATTTCAAAGTACAGCTTAAAACCATGAATGTAAGAAAGGTGAAGGTAGAGGTGACCGAGATCTTTTCGGACAATATCGGTTTTTTTCTGCAGACCAATAATGTCTGGAAATCAAAACAGGCCGGCGGCCGCGGAGGGGACGAGTACTACGACGGCGAGTATGAAGGCGGCTATTATGGCGGACGGCCCGAATTTCAGGACGTGGAACGTGTGGGCACGCGGATCTTTTCCAGGGAGTATCCGCTCGACGCAAAGAAAAATCTGTGGTTTAAAAGCGAGCTTGACATCGGCAAATATCTTGCCGATAAGCGCAATGCCGCATTTATCGTGCGTGTGTTATTCAATACGGAAGACCTCGTCGGCAGGCCCACAAACAACCGCGACAGCGCGGCGGCCTGTCTGTATTATGTTGATAACGGCTACTACCAGAACCCGGCGAACGAAGGTTACTATTACAGCAATGGGCAGGTCCAGAAGCTCATAGTTTCTTCAGACATCGCCCTGACCGTTAAAAAGGCGCATGACGGCCTGCACGTGTTCGCTACCGACGTGATCTCCTCGGCACCGGCGTCCGGGCTTGAGCTTTCGCTCCTTTCGTACCAGAACCAGGTAATTGACAGGGCCGTCACCGATGCAGGCGGTTACGCGTTTTTCAATACGGACAGCGGGTTCTGCATCCGGGGAAAAAACCGCAGCGGTCTGGCGTTCATCCAGCTCGGTCATCCGCAATGGGAGATGAACACGTTTGATGTGAACGGCATCTCGGACGGCCAGAACAACATAAATGCGTTTCTCTACGCCGACCGGGGCGTGCACCGGCCCGGCGATACGATTTTCCTGTGCGCAATCGTGCGTGTCGACCGCAAGCCGCCTCCTGAAAACCAGCCTGTTCTGCTCGAGGTGCGGAATTCGCGCGGGCAGATCGTGCATACGGCCAAGGCCGTTTCTGGGGTGAACGGCCACGTGGCGTTTCCCATTCCCACAAGCTCCGATGACCCGACCGGGGCCTGGGTTGCCGCTATAAAAATTGCAAACGAAAAGTTCGAATACACGCTCAAGGTCGAGACGGTAAAGCCGAACCGGCTCAAGGTAAAACTCGACTTTCCCCAGAGTATTACCGGTGAAAACGGTGATGCGCAGCTCAATGGCGCCATCGAGGCGAAGTACCTGTTCGGCGCGCCTGCCGCGGACCTGCAGTACCGGATAAAAGCGTATCTCTCGGAGCGGGAAAAAGCATTTCCCAGGCTGCCCGGCTATGTGTTCGACAACCCGCTTAAATCGTTTCAGGCGCGGGAACAGACCATTGCCGAAAATGAATCTCTCGATAACAAGGGACGCGCGGCGATATCGAGGGGTGTTAACGACCTCGGGTCTGCGCCTCAGGCTGTGTATGCGCGGTTAGAGGCGTCTGTTTTTGAAAAGGGCGGCAGCTTCACGCAGACGTGGAAGTCGGTGGAGATCAATCCTTATAAAGTATATGTGGGCGTCAAAATTTCTCTGCCCGGGCGCAGCGCTAAAGTAGGCGAGGAGTACCGGCTCTCCATAGTGGCAGTGGATACCGGCGGACACCCGGTGAAAGGCAGGATGCTCATCGTAAAGGAGTATGTGAACCGGCACCACTGGTGGTGGGACTACGATTATAACGACCGCCGCGATTTCCGCACCCTTACCACCACCTATCTGGTGGACGAGCAGAGCTACCTTTCCGGCGCAGCGCCGGTCGAGCATACCTTCAAGGTCGAGGATTACGGCGAACACTTTATCGAAGTAATCGACCCGTCGGGCGGACACTCGGCAGGGTTCTTTTTCAACGGTTACGACTGGGGCGGAAGCGGCCTGGCAGAGGAAGCCCCGCTGCAGGGCAACCTTCTCGAGATCCATTGCGATAAAAACGTGTACCAGCCGGGCGACGAAGCGACCCTCACGTTCAAGTGCCCTTCCAAAGGCTATGCGCTCTTCACCGTTGAACAGGGCAGCCGCCTGCTTAAAAAAGAGTGGATGGAAATAACAAGTACCGAGCCGCGGATTAAATTCAAAATCCAGGAGGACTTCGTGCCGAACTGCTATGCTTCCATAAGCATGGTGCAGCCGCACAGCCAGACCAGGAACGACCTGCCCATGCGTCTCTTCGGCATAAAGAACCTGCTCGTGGAAAACGCGGCAACGCGCCTGCCGATAGAGATGAGCGCGCCGAAGGAACTCGCGCCGCGCCAGAAATTTTCGGTGCAGGTCACTTCGCACGCGCCGGCAGCCGCGACCTTTACCATCGCTATCGTTGACGAGGGGCTGTTGGACCTCACTGCGTTCGAAACGCCGGACCCCTGGTCGCACTTTTTCCGTAAAATCGGGCTTTTCATCGAATCGTTCGACAATTTTAACGAGGTGATCGGCGCGCTGCTGCCCGACATGGACGCCTATTTCAGCATCGGCGGCGGCGAAGCCATGGAGACCAAGCGCAAACAGCGGCTCGGAAGCGAAAATGGCAGGCGTTTCCCAGTCGCTTATTGCAAAAATTGAGGCTGGAAAAATAGACCCGGCTTATTCGAAGGCAACGAGGATAATTGAAACACTCGAGCGGCAGAAGGCTGCCAAGGAGAAAACAGCTGCCGAGCTGATGC
>CAISVC010000641.1 GCA_903888815.1 uncultured Fibrobacterota bacterium | reverse complement strand
CGGTGCAGGTGCAGGATGCGCAGAACCGGTGGCTTTCAAATTCGCCCGCAATCACGATCACCGATCAATCGGTCAAGGGACTGTTCCCCAGCACTGCTACCGGCTCGCCGACCATTACTTTCACCGCAGGCGCGGCCGAGCGGGGCGTTATCGAGGGCATGGCTGCGATTGAGTACCGGTGCTACGATTCAACAGCCGGTCTGGTGACGATCCAGGCGACGTCCGGCACCCTCACGCCCTCATCGGTGCAGGTGTATGTCAAGCATGTGAATTACGATCTGGTCGGGGTCAATTCCCGGTCGCCGATAAGGTTCGCCGCCGGTCCCTCAACCGCAATTATGAAGGTTCTGGGAAATCGAATCGCCCTGCCGAATACCATGCAGGGGAAAAAAGTTGCACTGTCCATGTATGATCTCAGGGGCAGGCTCATCAGTTCGGAGATTATCGACAGGAAGGCTATTGTCAAGCGTTGCAATCCGAAAAATGCCGATTGCGTTTCAATCGTAAAGTTACAGACCATGAAATAATATAAGGGGACAATATGTTGAGACGGTCAGTCTTGATACCGGTACTTTGCTGTCTGTTTTTCCTGTCTGGTAGTGCGTCGGGCCAGTCGCTTCCGGGCTGGCAGTCGCTTTCAGGCTTTGACAGCGTGAAATTTTCCGGCTGGGGCGCCGTTGAAATGGGCCAGGTCGTCCGCGGTCACTATGACGACGGCAACGGAGGAGATCCCATCATGCTTCACCGGTGGCAGCAGCGGCTGATGACGCAGGCGACCGCATCGGCAAGATTGAATGAGAAGTTTCATTTGACGTTAAGCCTCGAATTCGCCTACCAGTTCAACACCCAGTATCCCGCATACCAGGCTTTGCTGTATGAGGGCCCGAACAACTACAAGATGTGCCTCTGGCTCGACCGGGTCTACATGGATTACCAGATTCTGAACGGGAATGCTCCGCTCCTGCTGCAGTTCGGCTATTTTCCGTTCAAATACAATGACGCGGTCACGAACCTCGGCGCATACCTGTTCAGGACCGAATGCTATCCGACCTGTATCTTCAATTGCTTCGACTTCACGGGGAGCCGCCTGATGGGAGTAAACCTCGAAAACTCCCTGTTCGGTGTCGTGCGTCAGAACCTGCTCTTCACCAGCGAAGTCGAAAGGTATCCGGTGCAGGATTTTTCACTGTCATACCTGCTTTCGGCCGCATTTTTCAACAAGGCGGTGGATCTCGGCGCAGGAATCTGCGCACAGCGGCTTTTCCCGGTTGACGATAAGCGGACCACGCCGCACGGCCTGCGCGGACAGCCTACGAGCCGTACGATCAGCAAAGTAGTAAATGGCGACACGACGTATTTCACTTCTACAGGCACCAAGCTCATGGCGCGCGCGACGTTTGACCTCAAGGCGCTGTTTCCCTCCGATATCTTCGGCAAAGAAGATCTGCGGTTGTATGCCGAAGGTGCGATCCTGGGCCTGAAAAACTATGCGGTGTACGACACCGCCAGCATGTATCCGCGGTACGACATACGCTCGGAACGTATGGTGGTAATGGCCGGCCTTCATCTGCCGACCTTCAGGATCCTTGACGTCCTGGCATTCGAAGCCGAGTACTTCCCGAGCCGGTATTACAGCAATTACAAATATGTAATGATGGATCAGCTGCCGCTTCCCCTTTCACCCGGAATCGGCGATCTTGATACCACCAACGCGCACCGGTTGAAATGGTCGGTCTACGGCAGCAAAAGGCTGGGGAAGAACCTGCGAGTCGTTTTTCAGGTGGCGCGCGACCATAGCCGTGTGGCCAACAGCAGCGACGATCCACGGATCCTCTATTTCGGCGACAATTTCATCTCCGGCAGGGAATGGTATTACATCGGCAAGGTGGTGTTCGGGTTCTGATTGTTCCGTCGTCCGGCCGTCGCCGCGCTTCCGCTTTTCTGCTATTTTAGACAACGGATATACTGATAAAAATTGCGCGCTTGTTATGCGGGAAAAGCTGCTTTACAACAAATAATTACGCATTGACATGCAAAGGAAAGTGTCTATCGAAGAACATCCGGAACCACTCGTACCGCACCCTGGTCTGCCGAGGCGGCCATAAGCGCATACGCCCTGAGCGATTCAGGGACGGCGCGGTTCCTCACCGGCTTGAACGCCTTCTCTCCTTTTGCCAGTTCCTCCTGCCTGCGCTGTTGCAGTTCCTCCTGGGAAAGCTTCACCGCGATGGTTCGATTCGGGATATCAATCTCGATCGTATCGCCGTTACGGATAAGGCCGATCTCGCCTCCTGAAGCAGCTTCGGGTGAAACGTGACCGATTGAAAGACCCGACGAACCGCCGGAGAAACGCCCGTCGGTTAAAAGCGCGCACCCCTTGTCGAGACGGCGCGACCGGAGATATGAGGTCGGATACAGCATCTCCTGCATTCCCGGGCCCCCGCGCGGGCCTTCGTAGCGGATCACGACGATATCGCCTTCCTGTACTTCTTTAAGAATCCCCTCACTGGCATCTTCCTGCGAATCGTATACGCGCGCCCTGCCGCTGAAACGGAATATTTTTTCATCGACACCGGCGGTTTTCACGACACAGCCGCTCCTTGCAATATTGCCGAAAAGCACGGCCAGACCGCCGTCTTTGGTATAGCAATGCGCCACATCACGGCTGCAGCCGTTTTTGCGATCGAAATCAAGGGACGGGTAATAGGTCTCCTGCGAACCGATAACAAGGTTCTGTCCCTTACCGGCGGGTGAACTCTTATAGATACGTTCGGCTTCGGGAATAAGCTGCGGACTCATGATATCGTATGAGTCAAGAACCATCTGGAGCGAGGGTGCATCAACACGCCTGACCGTGGTATCAATGAGGCCGTTACGGGCCAGTTCACCGAGGATCGCGATCACGCCCCCTGCCCTGTTGACGTCTTCAATATGGTACTGCGAGCTCGGCGCGACTTTGCACAGAACCGGCACCTTGCGCGAAAGCGCGTCGATATCCTTCATGGTGAAATCCACCCCTGCAGAGCCTGCCACTGCCAGGAGATGAAGCACCGTGTTGGTCGAGCCTCCCATGGCTATGTCGAGGGCCATCGCATTAAGAAAGGCCTCGCGCACAGCAATCGACCGCGGCAGTACCGACTCGTCCTCACGGTCGTAATAGGCGCGAGCCAGGGCGACGATCCTTTTAGCCGCCTGTTCGAAAAGCCCTATACGCAGTTTGTGCGTGGACATCACGGTGCCGTTGCCGGGGAAAGCCATTCCAAGCGCCTCGGCAAGACAGTTCATTGAATTGGCGGTAAAGAGGCCCGAGCACGATCCGCAGGTCGGACATGCGGCGCGTTCCACCGCTGCTATCTCTTCGTCCGAAACCGAAGAGTCGGCGGCCATGACTATTGCGTCAATCAGATCGTATTTCCTGTTGCGGAGCTGGCCTGCTTCCATGGGGCCGCCCGAAACGAAAATCGACGGTATGTTCAGCCGCATCGCGGCCATGAGCATTCCGGGAGTAATCTTGTCGCAGTTTGAAATACACACCATGGCGTCAACCTTGTGCGCATTGCACATATATTCAACGCTGTCGGCAATGAGTTCGCGGGAGGGAAGCGAGTACAGCATACCATCGTGCCCCATCGCGATTCCGTCATCAATGGCAATGGTATTGAACTCTGCCGCGAAACAGCCCTGTTCTTCAATCAACCGCTTGACATACTGTCCTATTTCATGGAGATGCACATGCCCGGGCACAAACTGGGTGAACGAATTTACCACGGCGATAATCGGTTTTCCGAACTGCGACTCCTTCATGCCGTTGGCACGCCAGAGGCTCCTCGCACCTGCCATGCGTCTTCCCTCAGTAGTGGTTGCGCTCCGAAGCTTTATGGACATACGGTGGTTCCTTTCACCGGTACATTGGAAATCGTCTGTTTCAATCACTGCTCCGGCTGCTGCGGTTCGCTCTGGAGCGGTTCAGCCTGGACCGTTTCATTAATTGAATTCGCCGGCAGACCACCCACATCGCCCGCCTCAGGAGTCGCTGATTCCGGCTGTTCCGGTCTCACGGCCTCAGTTCTCTCCGCCTCCTCAAACCGACTGCCCTGACGCGATGCATCCGTATCGCCGCCTTCAGAAGGCGCAGGGACCGGAGGCGGCGGAAGCCGGTCTCTGATCTCCTTCAACAGCCGGATAATGAGATCGTTCTGCCGCATGATGCGTTCATTGTAATTCACCCCTTCCTTCTTGAACCTGTCGATCCTTCGTCTCTGATGCTGCTGCGAAGAAAATCCGCCGTTTGAATTGTAATTGTAATTATAGTTAGTGCTCGGGCTGTACCGGGTGTCCTGGTACTTGGAAGGGCTGGGTTTGCGATTCTGCTGATACGGCATGCCGCGGGGGACATCATCACTGTTCATCATCTACGGTGCTCCTTTCTCCGTAACGGGAGGCAGTCGGGGAATGGAATACCCCGGATTGATGGTATGAAATTTCGTATTGTTCTGCATTAAACCCGGAATAGATGTCGTTTGATATCTTAACTTATAGGAAATTCCCGCGGCTCGCTCATTAAAACGGCTCAACAACACTGCTCCTTTATAAACCGACAACTTTGTGATGCTGGTGAAGAGTCATCATGAAGGTTGTTGAAAATCTACCCGCCCGCAGACCGTTGTATAAAAATAGTAAAATTGCAAATCGCTTTGTCAAATCGTGACATGCCTTTATTCAATTATATATTTTTCCCGCAAGCCGCGACAAGCATGTTTATCGCATTTATTTTAAATACGGCCGTCGGGCGCGAGCACTCCGGCTATCCGTTCCGTAAGTGCTGCAATGTTTTCGTCATATTCAACGATCGCTTCCCTGTTGTGCGCTCTGAACCAGCTGATCTGCCGTTTTGCATATTGACGCGAATTCTGCTTGATCCTTTCCACGGCGGCATCAAGCGAGCACGTTCCCTGTTCGACCGAAAAAAATTCCTGATAACCGACACACTGGAGTCCCGGCGTACGCTCATCATAACCAAGACCGCGCAGCGTCCTGAACTCCTCCCACAGGCCCTGCCGCAGCATTTCATCCACACGCCGGTTTATTCTTTCGTAAAGCAGCGGCCTCGGCGGCAGCAGTACCGCAACCCTGAAATCCATATCGGCCGGGGGTGCAGCGAGCAGTTTCAATTCCGAAATTTTTCTGCCGGTCTGATAATAAACCGAAAGCGCGCGCACGATCCTGTGCACGTCGTTGGCGTGGATTCTCGCGGCCGTTTCCGGGTCTTTCTCATTCAATTCACGATAGAGAACCGCGCTCCCCTCTTCGGCGGCGCGCCGGGCAAGGGCGTCTCTCACCGCAGGGTCAGAGGCGACCTGCGGCCCGATTCCTTTTTTAAGGCTTTCGAAATAGAAGCCGGTCCCGCCGCACAGAAGCGTTACGACGCCCGTTTCCGCGCACCTGCGTATGATACCTCCGGCGTCCCGGATAAAGGCGGAAGCGGAATACCGCTCCGGCGGGTCTGCAATATCGATAAGCCAGTGCCGGACGCGATCGCGCTCTTCTTTCGCCGGTTTGGCGGTGCCGATGTCCATGTGCCGGTAAATCTGCCGTGAATCGCATGAGATGATCTCCCATCCCCTGGTTTCGGCAATTTGTAACGCAACCGCCGTTTTCCCGGCCGCAGTCGGCCCCAGCAGCACAGGAACGGTGATGTGGAACGGTTGCTTTGCCATACGCTTCCATCCGGCAGCAAGCGCTTGCAGACTGCCGGCACAATGGGTATTTTTATGCAGTTATTATCGGTTCAGGAAACTTTTTATCGCTTCGACCGGGCAATGCGCATCCGATTCATCGTTCTTCTTGCGGTTCTTCTGTCATGTGCGGCTGGAGGAATATACTTTTTCCGCTCCGGCATGTACCGGCATTCCATGCGCTATGTGCATGAATTGCGTTCTCTCATTGAATCGGGAAAACCGGGGAAAAAAAGCAGACCGACGCGCTCCGTAATAGAAAATAATATTCTCGACCGGCTCAAAATTCTGGAAATCACGGACTCCGGCGTTGTTTTCCGTTCTTCTGCGAACGACACTGCCATCAGAATCCGCACCGCCATTCCCCGCGGCAATCCGGTTGAATGGACCGTCTGGCATCTTTCCTCCGCTGTCACCGGCACCTCGTATCACGTCGAGGATTGTTTCTGCCCGCCTGACGACCGGGGATGCACTATCCGGTTTACAAGCTCCGTTTCCGGTCAGCCGCCGATCATCCTTACTGTCTCCTGGGCCTCGCGCTATTTCAGCAAAACCGCAAAAATGGCCATTTGTATCAGAGATTTCGGATTCGCCGCCGATCAGACGACGATTGATTATCTCTCCTTCCCCGAACCTCTGACAATGGCGGTTGTCCCTTCTCGCAAGCTCTCTTCATGGACCGCGCAGATTTCGAACGAATACAAAAAGGAAGTCCTCGTTCTGCTGCCAATGGAACCGGTACCCCGCAGTGCGGGAAACTACAGGCAGTCGTGCATAATGATTCACTTTCCGGATGAACGGCTGCGTTCGCTCATCGCCGACGCCGCCGGTGCAGTGCCGGATTTCACCGGATTCTGCAACACCGGCGGGGCGCGGGTTCTCGAAGATTCCCGCGTCATGAATATTCTTTTTTCCGAGATTAAAAAACGCCACGGCTTTTTCATCGAACAGCCGGTAACCCGGAAAAGCGTGGCTGCGGTTATCGCCCGCAGGCTTTCCCTGCCGTTCGCGCAGATTGACTGCTCCATCGACACGGCAATGAAGGCCCCCCGCATTCAGGAACTTCTGAAGCGCTGCGCCATGGATGCGCAGAAGCGCGGGCGCATTATTATCAGCACTAAAGCAACCGGAGAATTTATCCGCGCCCTTAAGAACGAACTGCCGTTCCTCCGGCGGAACGGCGTCCGGCTTTCGTACGTCTCCGAAATTTTCGCCCCTGCCGGTGAGCCGAAATAGAACTTTTTCTGCGATGCAAACCTTTTTTTTGCTTTCCGCGCATTGTAAATTGTTACCCGCTGGCACAGGAACATTATTGCATAAGGAGTGAAGCACAATGGCTACTCTTGGTTTCAATGTCGACCATATTGCGACCATCCGGCAGGCGCGCGGAGGCAGGGAACCGGACCCGGTGCATGCCGCAGTCATTGCCGAGCTTGCAGGCGCGCACGGCATCACCGCGCATCTGCGGGAAGACCGCAGGCATATCCAGGACCGGGACGTCCTGCTCCTGAAACAGACGGTGACGACCCGCCTCAATCTTGAAATGGCATGCACGGCCGAAATGGTAAAGATCGCCGTGGAACTGTTTCCCGCCATGGTAACGCTTGTTCCGGAAAAGCGGGGCGAAAAAACAACCGAGGGAGGACTCGCCGTACGTGAACGTGAAAAAGAGCTTGCCCCGGCCATCGAAACATTACGGAACCACAACATACTGGTCAGCATGTTCATCGCCCCGGATTATAATCAGATAAAAGCTTCGAAAAGAATCGGCGCATCCCATGTGGAACTCCATACCGGATACTATGCGAACGCTGCCTCCGGAACCCCTTGCGCGGAAATGCTCGAAACCCTGCGCGAGATGGCATTTGCAGCCAATAAACTCGGCCTCTGCGTCAATGCCGGCCACGGCCTCAACTATCAAAACGTCACTGCCGTCGCAAAGCTGGAATTCATCGAAGAGCTGAACATAGGCCATGCAATCGTTGCGAGGGCGTCGCTGGCGGGAATTGAAACCGCCGTACGTGATATGGTATCGCTTATTTCCTGAAACCATCGCCACTAAATCGGGAAACGGGCCCTGTTGTCCTGCGGCAGCGAGGGGTCTCCCGGCGTTGCCGGTCAAAAAATGATCGTTGCTCTTTCATACCAGGTAAAATTATTTTTATACTTTATTTATCTTCCGGATTTCTGCATATTCGGGAGAGTCTGTACTAACCATTTCCACATTAAGGAGTTTTTGAATGCAAAGACATAAATCAGCGAAGAAAGCGGCGCGTAAAAGCAAAAAAGCCAATGCGGTAAACAATGAACTACGGTCGCGTATCAAGACTGCTGTGCGGCACGTTCTTGAAGCAAAAGATAAAAAAACCGGCGTGCAGGCGCTGCACCGTGCCTATTCTGTGCTTGACAAGAGCGTTAAAATCAAACTGATTCATCCGAACAACGCGGCGAATAAAAAAGCCCGTCTGAGTAAATTCGTGAATCAGCTGTCGAAATAAACAGCGTGCTACCGGCAACGAGTGCGAATTTATTCTGTTCTGCAATCCCTGAGGCGGAGACACTATAGCAGAAGAGGAGCGATTTACTCATCCTGATGCTTACTGGAAGAGTATATCTTTTATTGCCGCGGCGGATAGCCCGGGCGGTGATGGTGCTTGCTGTCCTGGCT
>CAISVC010000640.1 GCA_903888815.1 uncultured Fibrobacterota bacterium | reverse complement strand
GCACGGAACCGAGGAGATAATCGAGCGGATACTGGCTGACGATCGGTTCCAGAAGATCCTCGGCGCCTTCCACATAGTCGACTTCGAGCCCGATTTTAATGCGGATTTTGTCCCTGAACAGCTCCCTGAGATCAAGCAGTTCGGCCACGTAGCGGGCAAGGTTGCGTTCGTCCATGCCCCAGTCCCAGTAGCGCCGGCGCTGGATGCCGGTAAGATAATAACGGCCGAGATGGTCGGCGAAGCCGATTTCATGCAGGCCTACGGCCATCGCCGAAACGATATATTCGATGATTGTACCTTTGGCATGGCCGCAGTAGGGGGTGTGGACGTGGTAGTCGGCCAGCATGGGTTCTCTTAAACCGCCAGTTCTGTTTTACCTGCGTTCCCGTACCGTTTGGCGCGGCCGAGCAGCGGATCCAGTATGTCTTTGATGAAATCGCGCGTCTGTTCGGGAGCGCGTCCGACGAAGGCTTCCGCCTTGAGGAGTTTGTCAATGGCGCCGCGCTTCATGCGGAACTGCGGGTCGGCGGCGATGCGGTCCAGAAGGTCGTTTCTCTTTCCCTCAAGTTTCACCTGCTTTGCAGCTTCCATGGAATGCACCCGTATCCGTTCGTGAATTTCCTGCCGGTCGCCCCCGTTTTTAACCGCTGCCATGATAATGCTTTCGGTGGCCAGGAACGGCAGCTCTTCTTCGATGTGGCGCGCTATCATTGCTTCGTACACGACGAGTCCTTCGCACACGTTCGTCGCGATGACAAGCGCCGCGTCGGCGGCAAGGAACGCCTCCGGGATGGAAAGCCGTTTGTTCGCCGAGTCGTCGAGCGTGCGCTCCAGCCACTGCTCGGCCGCGGTCATGGCCGGGGAGGAGCTGAGCGAGATGATATAGCGGGAGAGCGCGGTGATGCGCTCGGAGCGCATCGGGTTGCGCTTATAGGCCATGGCCGAAGAGCCGATCTGGCTTTTTTCAAACGGCTCTTCGATTTCCTTGCAATGCTGGAGGAGCCGGAGGTCGTTGGCGAGCTTGTGCAGCGACTGTGCGAGACCGCTCAGGAGAGCGCCCGCCTGGGAGTCGATCTTCCGGGAATAGGTCTGTCCCGACACCGGCACCACCCTGCCGAATCCCATGCTGCGGGTGACGCGCGCGTCGAGTTCCTTGACTTTTGCATGGTCGCCGTCGAAAAGCTCCAGAAAACTCGCCTGCGTGCCCGTGGTGCCCTTGACCCCCAGAAACGGCAGATCCTGCTCGAAACGCTCGATCGCTTCGAAATCCATGACCAGATCGCAGAGCCACAGGCACGCGCGCTTGCCGACCGTGGTGAGCTGGGCGGGCTGAAAATGGGTGAACCCGAGCGTGGCAAGGCCGGCATGCTTAAGGGCGAATTCGCGCAAACCGGCCATGAGGGCCGCGAGCCGCGAGAGAATGATCCGGCACGCCTCCCGCATCTGGATAAGGTCGGTATTGTCGCCCACATACGCGCTTGTGGCGCCGAGATGGATGATCGGCTTGGCGGCAGGGCAGCTTTCCGCAAACGTTTTAATGTGCGCCATGACATCGTGGCGCGTCTGGGCTTCGTACGCCTGCGCCCGGTCGTAATCAATGTCCTCGACATGCGCCTTCATCTCATCGATCTGCTTATCGGTAATCGGAAGCCCGAGCTCTTTCTGGCTTTGGGCCAGGGCGATCCAGAGTTTCCGCCAGGTCGTGAACTTGAAGTGCGGGGAGAAAACGAACGACATTTCGCTTGAGGCATACCGCTCGGTAAGAGGATTCCGGTATTCCTTCATAGATTCCTGGCACATGATTCAACCTTTCCAAAAGAAGGTGCAAAGGGGCAAAGGAGCAAAGGAGCAAAGGAGCAAAGATACAAAGAGACATAGATGATCTATACATTTTACTTTGTACCTATGCACCTTTGAACCTTTGTGCCTTTTATTAATTGAAAAATATAGTATATCTTCGATTGAGATAGTGATCCTCTGTGGGAAGTGAGGGTAAATAAGCAGAAGGGAACCATAGCAGATTGTATCGCCCGGCGCGTCTATAAAAAGGAGCGCCACCGGTTGAATCATTGATGAAAAACGACTTCGTTACAGCAAAGCGCATTATATTATAGATTGGACTTGAAACCGGTTACCGGTGTTTATATTTTCCCGGCTATCACCCGGGGAAATGTCGGGGCGCCTTAGTAATAAGGAAACAGCCGATTTCACCATCATCTGCCTGCTTTCATACTGAAAAGCGGGAACACTATCTGTTGCGGAGGAACGTATGAGAAAGATTTTATCGATGCAATTACTGACAATGCTTGTGGTTTTCCTGGCGAGCACAGCCGCAATGGCGCAGTCAGTCGAGTCCCTGATGAACAACGGCCAGGAACTGCTCCGGCGGGGCGCGTACAGTCAGGCGGTGACCGCGTTCAAACAGGCGCTTGCGCGGGAACCGGACTATTTCGAGGCCCAGTTCAATCTCGGCTTCGCCTATCTGCAGTGGGGCAACTACAATCAGGCGGTCATAGAACTTAAAAAAGCGCTGAAGAGGCAGCCGAGGAATTCCGAGGCGTGGTCGAACCTGGCCATTGCCTATGACAACTTGAACCGGAGCAATGACGCCATGGACGCGCTGGCGCAGGCTGTTAATTGCGACCCTGGAAATATGACCGCGCGCATGAACCTGGCCGCCATGTATGCAAATGCGAACCGGATGCAGCAGGCCGCTGCGCAGTACCGGCAGATAGTAAGGATGGATACGGCAAACGCGGAAGCGTTTCTCAATCTCGCCAAGTGCTGCATGGCTGCTGGCGGAGCCGCTGAAGCAAAAGAGGTTTTAAAGAAAGCGATAGCCCTTGAACCCGGTAAGGGTGAGCCCCATTCCGAACTGGGCGATATATACTTTAAAAAAGAGAATGACGTGGACAAGGCTGTCGCCGAGTACCGGCTTGCCATTTCGCTTGAACCGAGCAATCCGGCGTTTTATCAGAACCTTGCAATGGCGCTGGAAAACAAGGGCCAGAAACAGGAAGCGATCGAGGTCTGGAAAAAAATGCTGCCCTACCTTGACGATGCGATAAACAAGGAAAAGATTCAGGACAGGATCGACCGCCTCGAAAAAGGCTCGGTAACGGCCCCGGGCTTCAGCGGCGGAGCGGGAGGTCCCGCTTTCAGTGAAGAAAAGACCAGGAAGCTTGAACAGGAGCTGCGGCCGGAAACACCCAGAAAGGAAACGAAGCGTATCGAAACCAGGCCGGTGAATGTCAGCGAAGATATTGAACAGGTCAATGCTGATTCCAGCTCATGGGACATTTCCAAAGAGGCCAAGAAGCGCGCCCAGGAAAAGAAATCAGCGGGAGGGAAATAAGGGAAGTCGGAGCGTTGGAGAGTCGGAG
>CAISVC010000639.1 GCA_903888815.1 uncultured Fibrobacterota bacterium | reverse complement strand
CTGATGTATTCAATGACAATCCCGTGGTTCTTCGTCCATTTCTTCACCGTCTTATCGAGCTCAAGCTTCTTCATGTATTGAAGCTCCCAGGAAGATTCGTACCGCTCCACCGAAAAGGCGGATTTTTTCGGGTTTTCGAAATCCCCATGTTCACTTGCCGGCATTGGAACCTTCCTTTCGGTACTTTACCATGCTTGCCGTCAAACCCGGTTGTTCTTTCATGTTCTGAGAAAGCGTATTCCTGCTGTGCCAGATTGCGCGCTTTAAAGAAACTATAGAGGCCGCCCCGGCGCTCTTCCCATCAAGCAGCTTGTCCCGCACATGATCCATCAATACCCCGTACAAATACCCAAGCTCGTGCGAACCGATCCCCTCTTCGGCAAGCAGATCGGCGGCAATGTCCCTCACGCTGTGCTTGAGCGTCTCAATCAGCTCCACCTGTCCCGGTTCGTCGCTTTTTTCTTCCACCCTTGCCGTTGCCGGTGCGTCGAGGATTTCCGTAAATCCATTATCGTCCAGTTTCGTCCCTTTCACACTCGCAATTTCCACTCTGGATATTTCTACTTCGGCGCCATATTCAAAACCCGCCAGAATATGCTCCCACTCCGGATAATCACCCTCCACAACCGTCAATTCGTCAAGGTCGCTGAAGTCCGCGTCTTCTTCCTGCTCCGGATCAGGTATGTCGATTATGTTTTCCGGCTTGTCCATGACCTGCGGCTTTCTTTTCGGCGGCAGTTCTTCATCGCCGAATAGATTGCCCTGGTCAACGTCCTTTTTAATGCGCGCCCCTACGATATCCCACAGCCACTGGTGCTTTAATTTCTCATGATCGACAATAGCACAGAACTCCTGAGCGTCCTCGCCGCGTATATTAAGCCGTAAGCCGCGCCCCACGACCTGCTGGCCGTAAACTCTCGACGAAAATTTTCTCAAAAGAAGTATCACCGATACAGCCGGCAAGTCCCATCCTTCCCGAAGCATGAGTACGCTGACTACGGCCTCAAGCAGGCTTCCCTGTTCGATCAGCTCCCGCGCCTTGCTCAATCCGACTTTACGCTCAAGGTTTTTCCTTGTCTCTTCAAGCGCGTCTCCTCTTTTTCCGATCACACCGGCAAGCAGGCGCTCCTCTTCTGTTGATTCTTCGGTCACCACTACGGCCTTTATGCCGAATCCGCCCTTATCTTTAGGCAGAGAAAGCAGTTCAGCGGCGGCCTTAGCGTCTTTTATACAGATCCCTACGACAAAGAGAATTGGTTTATACGCTCCGTGGCCGATGGACAATGCCCTTCGCTTCTGTTCTTCAAGCCGCTCAAGCGCAATGCCGATCTGCTTGCGCATCGGGTCTGGATCAGTCACCCACTGCGTCGCACTCAACCCCTTCTCTATTTTCTCGAATTCCGCGTCCATCTCGTCCACGGTGCGGCGCTCGCCGGTTTCCGGGTTCGTGTAGGTGAGCTGGACAGAAGCCAGTTTGGGCTGATACACCACGATGCTTTTAATGATGGGCGGCACTTCGGATTGCGCGTCCGCGATCGAATATTCGAATATCATCTTCGTGTCGGGCGTTTTCCCGTCGGCGCGGTCCGGCGTTGCCGTGGTGTCGAGGCGAAACCTGCACTTCGGCGAAAGAGCGAAGAGCGTCCGGTCGTACTCTTCGGCAGGGGTGTTGTGCGCTTCGTCGTTGAAAATCGCCAGATGCTCGACAAAATTCATGATATAGGCAAGGTTTCTCTGGCCGTTGATGTTCGACTCGTACAGTTGATGGATGTTTCCCAGCACGATGCCATTATTCAATATCCCCTGCGGGCCCGCGCCCGTTCCAAGGATATGCAGGCCAAGCTCATTTGTGTAGTGCTCGGTACCTGGAGGCAGGAAGGCGAAATTTCTGAAAACGCTCGTGTCCGCGAAATCGTCTTCAATCCGGTCGCGCACGATAGTGTTCGGGCAAAGGATCAGAAACTTGTGTATGTCATGGCATATTTTAAGCCACGAAATGATCGCGCCAATGATGGCAGTTTTTCCGCCGCCCGTAACGATGTTCAAGAGCACGTTTTTTATCTGTACTAGCTCATAGGCATATATGATACGGTAAACCGATTCCTGCTGATGGCGCCAGAGCTTACGTGGTGCATCGTCCCGCCGAAGGTATTCGAGGAAGTCACGCGAGAGCGGGTTTATATCCGGGAATCCGGCATCCACCCACTGTCTGAAGTTCTGTTCGTGGTGCAGAAAGGCATTATGCATTGATTATTTGATCTCAATTTCCATAATCTGGGTCCGCTCGCCGCCCTGGTCGTCCTGCACCGAGCAGGCGATTTTCTTCTTTCCAGCATTTGCGAACTCATACTCTACTACTAAAACCGGCAAGCCTGTTTCCTTATCGCGCAGAAAGGTAAAGCCCTTGGTCGAGCTG
Source organism: uncultured Fibrobacterota bacterium (assembly GCA_903888815.1). Taxonomy (GTDB): domain Bacteria; phylum Fibrobacterota; class Chitinivibrionia; order Chitinivibrionales; family Chitinispirillaceae; genus BOG-1184. The sequence continues at coordinate 2,242 of CAISVC010000639.1, read as the reverse complement.
AACCGGTAGGTATAGTCGAAGTCCCATTGCACGTTAGCTATTCGTCCGTCTTTATTCAGGCTGACTGACTCGGAAACGTCGAACCGGTATTTACATTTACCGATCCGCTCATAAGCGATACGCACTTCCGGCGGCTGGATAAAGGTCAATAATTCTCCATAGTCTTTATGTTTTGTCACCACGTGTTCGCGGAACGCCTCGTCCTCAAGCCGCATGAGGTTCAGGCGCACGAAGTCTATCCGTTTGTTCTCCCTCGCTGAAAGAATCTCGGCGGCTTTGCGGGCGTCTGCCGAGAAGTTCCACGCCAGCATTGCCCCAAAATTTGTTTTACGTTCCTTGAAAATCGCCTGTGCGAATCTGGCAACATCGTCTTTGGTAATACGTGTGTTGCGTGACGGTTCGCCTACGTAAAGCGGAACGCCGTAACGGGTGCCGTGAATATTGGGCGAAATGCTTTCGGCCTTGCCGCCGAATGCTTTTACCACGAATTCCCTGAAATCACCCTTCTTGAGCTTCTCCAATATCGGGGCCTCGTAAATGCCCCAGTGCTCGACCGTGAAGTCAGGTACTGGAAATCCCCTCCCGATCTTATCTTCCACTAGCCGTGAGATACGGTCTGCCGTGACCGCTACTGCGATGCGTGACTGGTCACAGACGATCCAACGCCGGTTGAGGCGCTGGGCGACCGCCGGAGTGGTACCGCCGCCGCAGAAGAAGTCGGCGATAACGTCGTTTTCTTCTGAAGATGCCTCTATTATACGCTGAACCAACATTTCTCTTTTTTGAGTCGGATAACCGATATACTCCGAATTGGTCGATGCTTGTTGAAATGAATCAATATCATCCCAAACATCACCAATCATTTTGCCTTTTGTCTGATCAAGATATTGTTTGCGCCCGCCAGGCCTATCGTCTCTATAAAGTCGCCCTGCTTTATCTGTCTTTTTAAATCTCGCAATGTAATCCGGATTATGTTCCCAATAGAGTTTCTTAAACTTGAACTCTTTCGATTTTGTATAAAAAAGAATAGAATCATGTGAACGTACCCAGTTTTTAACTTGGCTTTTAAAACCAGAGGTATCTGTAGTTGACCAAATTATCTCTCTTTTAAAGCCAGCATCCGAAGTATTTGATCCTCCACTTCCAAAGATTTTATCCATTTCAATTTTTACATAATGGCTCGCATGCCAGTCCAGATGCATATAAATCGACCCGGTATCTTTCAACAATCTTTTCATCTCGTAAAGCCGTGCATTAAGCCATATCAAATATCCGGGCATGCCACCTTCCCAAATATCAGTAAACGAGCGCACTTCGTTCTTATCTCCAAATATCACATTGTAATTGCGTCCAGAGAAAAACGGCGGATCGATGTAGATAAGGTCAATAGACTTACTTGGCAATTGCCGCATTATATGCAGGTTATCGCCGAAGAATAGCCGGTTTGCGCCTTTGGGGAAAAGGTCGGTCGGCTCGAACTTTTCGCTGTGGCCGAACACGACTCTCTGGACTTCCTGAAACGGGAGATAAATGCGAGGGAAGGCATATTCAAACTTTGTAACCTTTGTTTCGTGCCTGCGGGTCTCTAATTCCCAGCCGAGAGGCGCTTCATCCACCGGCACTGCACCGAAGCGAACCGGAAGCTTGTAAAAATCTACCTGCTTCGGGATTTCCGTTTCGATTCCGGGGATTTGTATAGCAACAGGATCGAGGTTTTTCTTTTTCATGGCCGTCTTGTCCGGAGTCCGGCCAAAAAAAAGAGGCGCGGACCCCACGTCCGTGTCTCTCTCGAGGGCTGCAACACCCTGTCACAGAAACACTAAAACGAGAAGCCGCGCCCTTTTGGGGCGCGTTTCCGTCAGTGTCGTCTCTGTGACTTGAAAAGTTGCAGATTTCGAGAGAAACGATTACTGCGTTAACGCAATTGTTAAGAAGTTACAATTTTACTTTATTTAAAAATCCTTCCGTTATGTTTTTAAGGAAAAATGCTGTTATCGTATTGCTGATAAAATATTCTATGTCGGGTAAGATGTAAAGCTGCGAGGATGGCACGATTTCAGTAGGTTAACGATGTGCATAACCTGCCTGGCTGGGAATTAACTGTATTCCTAAGCTCCTATCTTAACAATTATATTCCTTTGCCAGATAGGAGGTTTTATCATGGACCAAGCATTGAAAGTTGCCAAACACCGTTTGAGCGTTCTTCAGCTTGCTGAGACTATGGGAAATATTTCTGATGCAT
>CAISVC010000638.1 GCA_903888815.1 uncultured Fibrobacterota bacterium | reverse complement strand
TGCACTCCTCGCAGAACGAGGAGGACACGCGCTGGGTAAGCATGTTCGGCAAACTTCCCCTGATCGAACCGTCCGGGCCCGCCGAGGCATACTCCTATGTTAAGGAAGCCTTTGCCATGAGCGAAAAGTTCGACACGCCGGTACTGCTGCGCATGACTACCCGCGTCGCCCATTCCAAGGAGGATGTGGAAACCGGCGAACGGATCGAACAGACGCCTGCGGCGGAATTCACGGTAAACGTCCCGAAATACGTAATGGTGCCGAGAAACGCGTACAAGCGTCATAGCAAGGTCGAGGAACGGCAACGCGCACTGGCAATCTTAAGCGAGACTTCGCCCCTGAACCGCATCGAACGCGGGGACGACCGTATCGGCTTTATCACTTCGGGCGTCTCGTATTACTATATCAGGCAGCAGTTCCCTGACGCTTCGATCCTGAAACTGGGATTCAGCTATCCTTTCTGCAACGATAAAATCACCGCCTTTGCCGGCAGCGTCAAAGAGCTTTTCGTCATCGAGGAGCTCGACCCGGTCATCGAGGAGCACTGCCGCTCGCTCGGGCTTACGGTCAGGGCAAAACACCCCAGTTTCCGCATCGGCGAACTGCGGCCCGAGTATATCAAAGACATCGTTGACGGAAAAGAAAAAATCGAAGCCGAGTCCACTGCGCGGCGGCCGGTACTGTGCCGCGGCTGCCCCCACCGTTTCGTGTTCACGGTGCTGCGCAGGACCAAAGCAATCGTAGCCGGCGACATCGGCTGCTACACGCTCGGCGCTTCTCCCCCGCTGTCGGCGCTGCATACCTGCGTATGCATGGGAGCGGCGGTCACCTTTCAGGAAGGTTTCCGGCGCGCCATGCCGGGCAGAAAAATTGCAGGCGTGATCGGCGATTCGACTTTTATCCACTCCGGTATTACGGGCCTGATCAATGCGGTATACAATAAAGCCAACGGCCTCATTATCATTCTTGACAACAGCACTACCGCCATGACCGGCGGCCAGAATCATCCGGCGACCGGAAAGACCATCACCGACCAGCCGACCAGGAAGCTTGTACTCGAGGAGCTGTGCAAAGCCTGCGGCGTCGACCATGTGGACGTTGTTTCTCCGTACGAGATCAAGCAGCTTGAGGCGCTCATCAAACAGCGGCTCGGCGAAGACGCGCTTTCGGTGATCATTGCCCGTGCGCCGTGCCGCCTTATCGACCGCGACTCCAGGCCCGCGCCGGCCTACGATAAAGATAAATGCAAAACCTGCGGCATCTGTCTGTCCGTCGACTGCCCTGCAATCCGGGAAACAGAGGGCGGCTATATCGAGATCGACCGCGCCACCTGCATGGGCTGCTATCTGTGCGCCGAAGTGTGCCCGCCGGGAGCGCTGAGCAGGCCATCATGATCGCTGCCAGATGTTTTCCGTAGGCCAGTGTCCTGTCTGAGTCTGCCAAAGGCAGATGAGTTAGGGCTGCCGTAGGAAAATGTCCGGCAGCGATCAGCTGTCAATTTAGTAATATGTTGCAGTAAACAAAAGTGCTATAAAGGACAAATAGTCATGGATCGCAAAACTTACAGCGTTCTTTTCTGCGGTACCGGAGGCCAGGGTGTGCTCAAGGCCGCTGAGGTCCTGGGCGTTGCCGCCATGCTGCAGGGCTATCATGTTAAAAAGTCGGAAGTCCACGGCATGGCCCAGCGGGGAGGTTCGGTTGAATCGCACCTGATCTTCGGGCCGGTCGTGTATTCCCCGATCATCATGCCCGGTCAGGCCGATTTTCTGGTCTGCTTCCACGCCGGCGAAGGAAAGCGGCTGGAACCGTTTCTCAGGAAGAACGGCGTCACGTTCCTTCCCTATCTTGATGACGCCGCCAGACTGCCTGACGCCCGTTTTGTCAATACCTATCTTCTGGGCGTGCTCAGCGCCATGCTGCCCATTGAAGAACGATACTGGATGACCGCCATCGAAACCGTGGTGGCGAAAAAAATCCCTGAAAACAAAAAGGTCTTTTCTCTCGGGGTTGAAAGTGGGAAAAGGGTTTAAATTAAATAATTAGGTTCCAGTTTGATTCAAACGGGACACCCATTCAAATCGCACTAGAGCCAATAATTATTATTTAATATAAAACCTCCATTTACAATACGTATCCTCCGGGTGCTTGTCGGGCGGTGCGAAAACGCATTCGACATTAATTCTCTCATCAATGATTTTCGCAAAGCTGAGGAATTCCCGGCGGTGCATCTCTTTGCACGAATACTCGCCCAGGCCCCGCTTGATGCGCGCCTCCTGTATCGGGCAGACCGGCACCGTGATGATCACCTCGTCTTCGCGCTCCTCGATTTTGTATTCAATCAGCATATGCCACGGATAGTAGCGCAGCGCCTTGGCAAAGCCTTTCAGCCCTTTTTCCTGAATGCCGAACCTTTTGACGATCTCTTTCGCTCCCAGTGCGCCCGCTTTTTCCCACACCCGTTCGTTAATCTCTTCCGCGGCCTTCCGGTCGAAACGCTCGGTGGTGTAAATGAACCAGAACCCGTCCGCCACCCGGTAGTGCCACAGCAGGAACTCAAGGTAGCTTCTAAGCTCTGCTTCTTCTGCATTTTTTAACAAGTCAAGATCCATTGATACTCTCCGCTTGTTTGAAGCAACTCACCCCTGACCCCTCTCTTGAAAGAGAGGGGGAAATTATATTACACACCTGTTTTTTTTAAGCAAGAAATCGTGTTTTCAATCATTTTCAAGACCTCCAGAATGTTTTCAAGTATTTCCTTATTCGTAAACCGAAGAACTTTTATTTTTAAGGCTGCTATTACTTTTTCCCTATTGCGATCATATTCCTTTCTCCTTTGATGTATACTACCGTCGATTTCTATTACCAATTTCGCCTGATGGCAATAAAAATCAGCTATCAAAAATCTCTGTTTACCAAAATAATTGAAGATAACAGGATACTGGCGAACGAATTTTTTACCGCAAAGCTGCCTATTTCTCAGGCGATCCCAAAGAGTTTTTTCTGATACTGTCCGGTTCTTTCGTGATTGTCGTACAATCTGTTTTATTGAATACAACATCACTTATCCCTGCGATTCCATTTTTCTGCTAACCATTGTCATTTA
>CAISVC010000637.1 GCA_903888815.1 uncultured Fibrobacterota bacterium | reverse complement strand
TACCGGCTCAGGTGCGACCCGAAAAAAATCGAGGAGGCCGAGTACGAATACTATTCGAACTGGTATAATCCGGTAGTGCGCGAGCTTATCGAAGCTGTGGACTTCAAAGGAGACTTCCGCAAACTGGGAGCCACGGTCGTTCCGGCAATTTCGGCTGCCGAATCGGAAAAGGCGGTTGCTTTGCTCCTCAAGCTCCGCTACATTGCCCGTAATGATGACGGTTCATTTCGCAAGACAACGGCCTCACTGACCACCGGGCCGCAGGTGCGCTCCGTTGCGGTGGCCAATTATCATCGCGCCATGATGCAGCTTGCGAGTGATGCGATCGAACGTTTTCCCGCCCACGAGCGTGACATCACAAGCGTGACCGCCGGCGTATCCCAGGAAACCGTTAAAACCATTATCGAACGGCTGCAGCAGTTCAGACGCGAGATATTAGAGATGGCGGAACAGGACGACCGGCCTCAGCAGGTCGTACAGCTCAACTTCCAGCTGTTTCCCCTTTCCCGCTCCTTTAATAACGGAGAGGAGCATCCATGATATCACGACGTTATCGGCTTTCTCTCATGTTTCTTGTCGCCGCACTCACGAGTATGCGATGCGCCAACCTCGCCTTCGATCCCAATAGCGGAGGCGGGACCGACACCGGCAATCCCGGCATGCTTGCGTGCAGCCGCGCAGTCTTCGATGAGGTCGATTCCTGCGGCCAATGGTCACCTGCAGCCTATCTTCCCGGCGGTGAACAGCAGCTCAATCCGACCGCCTATCTTTCCGGGACACCGAAAATACCGCTCGGCAAAACCATTGCCACCGATACGATAGCACCGGACAGCGGCAACATTCTCAACATACGATTTTCGGTCGATACCATCATTCTTATCGACTCGGTCTTTGTCCGGGATACGGTGCTCAAGGATTTGATCATATGGGATACGCTACATCCCGATGCTCAGACGGCCGTGATTGTCGAAAGCAAGAAAGTCGACTCCATTATCGTCATTGATACTGTAGTAAAAAACGATACGATGCTGGCGCCTCGTCTGGATACCACATTCATTCAACTGGTTGACTCGGCAAATGCCCCGATAACTATTGTCAAAGATACCATTGCGGGAACGACACAGATCGTATACCTGAATAACGGCCAGCCGCGGATATACACTCCCATCACCAATGTCAGCTATGATTTAGCCGCCGGTCAGGTCAGCTACTTTGTGATGGGGCGTGCTTCCGCTCCTATGATTTGTATCACCAGTAACTTTTCTCTTAAATCCGATTCCGGAAACGTGCAGATGGCACGCACATCGGCAGTCTCCGGGACGGCTGTTTACGAAGAATACAGTGACGCTGACGGCGACGGTTATCTGTTCAAAGCAGCAGGATGGACCTCTCTGCGGTCAAAATTTCTCGGGATTTATGCGAGCGGCGGCCTTCGAACCACGCTCACGGTCGTTTTTGACGCCGGAGCTGACCGGCTATTTCCAACCACAGCGGACAACCGGATACTCTCTCTCAGCCGGATGCGATCGCTTGACGGCAAAACGGTTGACAAGACCACTTATACCATTCCAGCTGTCGACAGCACACTCGATTCGGCGATTCTTGTTCGTGAACGGTACCCGGAAACAGGCGCTGTGCTGGATGTTATAACACGGTACCGCTGCATTACCGGACAGGATGGCATGAATCACCGGCAGAACCGGCTCGCCGCTGTAACCAAACATATTTCTTTCAGGAATGGAACGGTTCGGACGCTAGAAGTGGAAATAACGCCCGATTCACCCGTCAACGCTTTCCTGCCGTGCTGCGGCAGCGGCCTCGTGACAGGCCGCATCTATTACGGCACGATATTCGCCGGAACCTTTGACGGCAGGATTGACATGGCGAGCAGAACCATGAGTGGTGTTTATACGGAGAACGGCATTGCGTATCATGTGACCTACAGCCGGTCGGCAGATAATCTGTCGTGGGGGCAAAGTGAGCAAGGAAAATGAGAAATAAAATGCTTCCGCTCTACAAAAACTTAACAGATTTCGTTTTTATCTTCAGTCCAGATATATCTTGTCGATATTGCAGCTGATATTTTGCTTTTTCTGGTAATTCGTATACCAATCCCTGAATATGTTCTGCCTTGTCTGGCCTATCAGCCGGCTTGCAGTGACTTCAACCTGATATGACCCCCACGCAAGGAAAGCAGGGGGACTTTTCCATAAAGGCCTTACCAGGTAATAGGTACCGTTATATTCGAAAAGTCCCGAGAGCTTACCCACCGGCAATGCAAAAGCGACTGCCGCAACTTTTGATTCGTAACCGATACCCGCAATAAAGCTCACACGCGTAACCGTGTCGGTACAACCGGAATTTATTCTTGCCGAATCCAGCTTTTTAAGCGCGGAAAGAGGCAGTGCATCCGCCGTTTTTTTAGTCAATCCTTCAGCGAACTTTTTGACAGCCTGTTTATGCAACGAATCAGCAAGGAACCCTCTGATCTGCGGCTTGGCGGCTTCAAGGGGCAATATACCCTTTGGGATGCGCCGCTTCACGGTAAACAGATAAAAGCCCTGGCTGTTTTCAAGACGTTCCGAAATGACATCGCCCTCCTTGCCTTCCGAACCGAAAGCGAAACGGCCGATGCCGGAAACATAGCCGATTTTTGGAATAACGCCTGATTTTTGGAAAAGTCCGGTCGAATCAAAAATAACCGCGGTGTCCTTTTTTGCCGCCTCGCTGGCAGCCTTGACAAAACCGTCATCCATCATTTTTGTGCGAAGGCTGGCGGCTTTGTCGGCAAGAGCATCAGTAGTTTCAACGGTGGGCACGATTTTCCTGAGTATATGACGAACTTTTGCCTGTTCAATTTTACCGTGTTTTTCCTTTTTTTCGACTAAAATCAGATGGTAACCGAATCTTGTTTTTACCGGATTGGACACGACACCGTTATCAAGCCTGAACACCGCCGAATCAAACTCCGGCACCATGGTCCCCTTTTTAAAAAAACCAAGGTCACCCCCGTTCTGTGCGCTTCCTTCATCGTCGGACGATATTTTGGCCTCTTCGGCAAAAGCCTGTGATCGGGAAGCCTCCTTTTCCGACATGATTTTATTTCTGATATCCAGCAATTCCTGATAATAGGTCTGTTCATCGCGCACCGTCGGTTTTTTGGGAAATTTTGCCATATAAAGTTCGACCAGTTCATCGCATTTGAAGGCGTCGCGATGAACGGAGTAATAGTTCTCAATCATGTCGGCGGTTATCTTTAAGCTGTCGATTCCGATTGCGTTGTTCTTCACATAAGCATATTCAAAAACAGCCTTTTCTTTTTCAACCTTATAAGCGTACTCCATCTCCGTTTTGGTAGGCAGCAGCGATGCCGTAAGAAGCATTTCCAGCTTCTGAAGCGGAATAATAAGTTCCCGGGTTCTTTGTTCAAGCACCCGGAAGCCCGGATTGTATTCAAATGTCTTAGGGTCATTTAAAACTGAAACCCATTTGCTGGTATCAAATGCACCGTTGGTCATTAACGATGAGTTCGTATCAATTCCCGGAGGCGGATTGTGTTTAAGATAATCGAACACCTCATCCGCAGAGGCGTACATACTGACCTCCTTAAAAAAAATATTCATCAGATACAACTGCAACTGCTGTTCCCACACTTGCCGGGGGACCATGTGGAGCTGATATTGATCCTCGGCGCTGCCGCCGCGTTCAAGTTTCTGACGCTCGGCGCTGACTTCGCGGTCGAAATAATTAAGCGGTATGTCATGTCCGTTAATCGATCCAGCGGCCATCATCCTCGTATTACTTCCGCTCCCCCGGTTCATACCCCAGTTGAGAAAGATGGTTCCGATGACAAAGGAAACCAGGATAATAATCATAATCGGCAATGTCCATTCACGTATTTTGCTGATCATAAACAGCTCTGCTGACTCCTTTTTTGTGCAAAGTTACTTTGTTCCTCCGCTGCCTTGCTGCTTTCCGGTACGGGGTTTCAGCAAATCGGCATAGGTGTTTTTATCCGTTAAAAACCGGACAGCCGTCTTAACCTGCGGATCATCACCCAGTTTCCACCGGTAATAAATCTCGTCATCCTGGCCGTAGTGACGGATAAGCAGGGCTTCATACAGGTATTTCCGTATATCGCTTTCGTTTCCGGCGAGTTCCCGCTTGCTTTCGTGAGCGAGAAGCGTATCAATCAGACCCGCGGCTTTCCTCAGATCTTCCTTCTCCCGGTCGGTCCATGCCGGCTTTTCTCCGGGGAAAATGCGCCTCTGCGGCGTTGAGTCGGCAGCAGTGTCCTTGACCAGCTCGCTTTTCCGTTTGAACTCGTCAAATTTTATCTGTGAAAAACTCTGATAGGAAAATTTGATAGAATCCAGATAATGATAGAAATCCTTTATTATCTCGTCGTCCACCGTTATTTTTCCGTCGCCGATTTTGTTTTTTTTCTTCAGGCGCGCATACTCCAAATTAGCGAACTGGAAAAAAACGTCCTTGCCGAACATGGTGCGGATAACGACGCCGGGTATTTCCTGATGGAGCACGGTATCAGGAATGATACCGCCGCCGCCGTACACAGTCCGTCCGCTTTTTGTCAAGTATTTTACAGTATCCTTTTTCGCCTTTTCCATTGCGTTCTTTGCCTTTCCGGCCGAATCGGCGGCTGCCGTATCAGCGGGTCCTTCTCCCTCATCGGAATCAGCCGATGCACCTCGCACCGCATTTTCCGGGCGGTTGATACAGCGCCCCGAAGGAGTATAATAATATGCGGTTGTCAATTTCAGGTGGTGGGTCTTATCAAGGGGGAAAACGCTCTGCACCGAACCCTTGCCGAAGGTGGTATCGCCGACAATGATACCGCGGTC
>CAISVC010000636.1 GCA_903888815.1 uncultured Fibrobacterota bacterium | reverse complement strand
GGCCAGGACGTACGCTTCTCCAATTCCGGCGGCACGCATCTCGCCTATCAGATCACAAAATGGGACAGCGCGGGCCGGAGCGCCTCGATATGGGTCAAGGTTGACCGCATCACCGGTAACAGCGCCACCCAGTATATCACCATGTACTGGGGAAGAGGGGTTGCCGCAGACAGCTCGAACGGCAGCGCGACCTTTTCGGTTTCGCAGGGATTTGCAGGTGCATGGCATCTTGACTCCGGTTCAGCGGCGTCAGACGGTTCAACGACGCCTTATGTCAATGCCTCGGGCAACGGGTATAACGGGGCGGACTATGTCGTTGCGCTGGGGACAAGAGGCGCGGTAAACGGCGCGCCCCTGTTTAATGGGAGTGATTATGTGAGCGTCCAGCGGCCGGCTTCGGTAGCAGATGATTTCACGATCAGCTTCTGGATGAAGGCCTATGGAGACTCCTACACCGGCACGCAATGGTACAACGGCACAGGGCTTGTGGATGCCGAAGTAGCGAATGTTATGAACGATTTCGGTGTCGGGTATCTGAATAACAGTGCCTGTTTCGGCACAGGGAACGCTGATAATACAATTTCCGGAACGACCCTCATCAATGACAGAAGATGGCACCACGTCGGCGCCACGAGGGTCAGGACAAGTGGCGCGAAGATTATTTATGTCGACGGCAGGCAGGAGGGAACCGGAACCGGCTCCACCAATTCGCTTACCTCACCCCCCTCGATTTTTTTCGGCGGACTCCAGACTGCCATTAATTTTTTCTATGGGGTCATCGATGAGGTGCAGATATCAAGCGTTGTCCGTTCAGCCGACTGGATAAGGTTGTCCTATCTCAACCAGATGCCGGTAGCGGCAACTGCTCCGCCGTCAATTCAGTATCCGCAGAGCAACATTGTCATACCGCCGTTCCAATTTATCACTCCTATTGTCCCTTCGTTTGCTGCTGACGAAACAGATTCCATTACTATTTCGCCTGCTTTATTCAATTACCTTGTGTTCGACAATGGAACAGGCACCATTTCTGGATGGGTAGATAACGATTACCCCAGAACGACCTTCTATGTCAGGGCGTGCAATGAGGCCGGATGCAACGTCGACACTATTTACATCACGGTAACAAGCACCGCAGTCCGCGGGTCAGCGGCATGTGGAATTGGTATGCCGGCGATCAGAGGTATCTGTGCGGGAAAGCAGGGTGAAGCTGCCAGAATCCTTTATTCCGTGCCCGCTCCCTCGAAGATGCGGGAAATCCGATTTGTCATGTACAATCTCAAGGGTTCCGCGGTGTGGCAGAAACGGCTTGGCGCAGACCAGCACAAAACAGGCACGCTGTCGATTCCCGTTAAAGGAACGAGGGGCGTCTACTTTGTGGAAATGAGAACCGTTTTCAGCCCAGGTCTTAACGGTTCAGATATATCAGATGTATATGTTACAAGAAAGCAGGTGGTGATTCCGTAAATAAAAACACTGCCTTCCTTCCCCCCACCATATCAGCCATTTCAGAGAGAGGGTATTATGGTTTCACCTGCGCTTAAAAAGTTGTTTTTATGTGCTGTTTTTGTTTTCGGTATCATGCCTGTCTGCGGCTATGGTCAGGAAAACTATGCTCAATGGGCATATTCAAAAAATATCGTTATCAACACATCAGCTTCGGGCTATGGGGTCAATCAGGATGTCACCAATTTTCCCTATCTGGTCAGGCTTTCCACG
>CAISVC010000635.1 GCA_903888815.1 uncultured Fibrobacterota bacterium | reverse complement strand
TGCCGGAAAAAATGGAGCGCATCGCCTGGCTGCGGGAAATCAAAGATATAACGCAGATAATGATGCAGATCGCCGTTACGGCAGGCATCGCCAAGTTATTTTAACAGACTGCAAAACATTCCCAAACGGTACTCATCATAATCAAATATTATCACTGTGATAAAATGGTGATAAATTGGAGTTTCACAATAAATACAATTTTATCTTGACAACAAGTATAGTCTTAGCTGATATTGTAACGTTAAAAATAATATTTTGGAATCAATTTTAAGGAGGTTGGAAGTTGAGGCAATGGGCACGAAATATGTATATATCTTTTCGGATGGAGAAGGGAAGGACAAAAATATTCTAGGGGGCAAGGGAGTCGGTCTTGCGGAAATGGCCAGGCTTGGTATCCCGATCCCTCCGGGTTTCACGATTACAACGGAAGTATGCACAGCCTTCTATAAGAACAAAGGCCGCTATCCTGAAGGTCTAAAGGAACAGGTCAACAAAGCCATGCTCAAGGTGGAGCGGGCGGCCGGAGCGAAGTTCGGCGATCCGAAGAATCCTTTGTTGTTTTCAGCACGTTCCGGGGCGCGCAAAAGCATGCCCGGTATGATGGAAACGGTGCTTAATATCGGTCTTACCTCGAAGACTATTTCCGGAATGATTGAGAAGACCAAGAACGCTCGCTTTGTCTGGGATTCCTATCGTCGTCTCATCCAGATGTATTCGGACGTTGTCATGGAGAAGGCCGAGGGCATCGAACCAGCCGAAGGCATGGGTGTTCGCCAGCATCTCGAGCGAGAGCTTGCGGCCATGAAGAAGCGCCGCAATGTCAAATATGATACAGAACTTACGGACAAGGATCTGGCAGAGCTTGCCGAAATCTACAAAAACAAGGTGAAGCAGGTTATTGGTAAACCCTTCCCGGATGATGCCAACGAGCAGCTGTGGGGAGCCATATCTGCTGTATTTAAAAGCTGGAACGGTAAACGTTCCGTTTCCTATCGCCGGATCGAAAGCATACCGGACGAGTGGGGCACAGCGGTCAACGTACAGGCCATGGTGTTTGGCAATATGGGTGACAATTCGGCCACGGGTGTAGCCTTTACCCGCAATCCGGCCACCGGCGAAAACAAGTTTTATGGCGAGTGGCTGCCGAACGCTCAGGGCGAAGATGTGGTCGCCGGCATTCGTACACCGAATCCGATTAACGAAGAAACGCGCCAGACGGACGACACCGAAGGCTCTCCGAGTCTCGAAAAGGCCATGCCTAAAGCCTATGTCCAAATCAAAAAGATTCGCCAGTAGCCCTCGCGGTAATTGGGTACCGTAAAAACGGCATGTTGCAGCATGCCGGTCTCATCGGTCATGTGGCGCAAGTGATCGAGCTTGAGCGGGGGCAGTTCGCCGGAGCTTTTGTCAAGCGCCTTCGCCGTGAAGCCCGGGGCGGTAAAATTCCTGCGTTCCACCCTCGCTCGCTCGAAACTTTCCTTGTAGCGCTGCGCTACCCGCGGCCAGATCATGGATCGCCCGAACAGATATGCCCGCTTGCGCATGGCGTGGCGCTTGGCCTCGTTGTCGAGCAGGTCGTTGACCTG
>CAISVC010000634.1 GCA_903888815.1 uncultured Fibrobacterota bacterium | reverse complement strand
GCGCAGAGCTGGTACGCGAAGAACAATATTCAATTGGAACTTTATTCCCGTATTGCCGGTATTGATATAAAATCAAAAAAAGTTAATAACATTTCAGGGAAAGAATTTACGTATGATAAGCTGGTCATTGCTGCCGGAGCCTCATCCCTGGTGCCGCCGGTGCCGGGGATTGATGCTGAAAACATATTTACCCTGCGCACGATTGATGACGCCGAAAAAATAAAGATTATAGCTTCGAATAGAAAAGAAGCAATGGTGATCGGCGGCGGACTTCTGGGCATAGAGGTCGCGAACAGCTTATCGCTGCTCGGCGTCAGGGCGCAGGTGCTGGAAGTGTTCGACCGCCTTCTGCCGCGGCAGCTGGATGACGAAAGTTCCGGGATCATTAAAAAACTTCTGGGAAAAAAAGGCCTGACGTTTCTTGTCGGAAGGAAGATCCAGTCAATTCAACGGAAAAACGGGGGCCTCCGTATTATGTGCAGTGACGGGAAAGAGACCGTTGCAGATTTTATTGTCATATCTGCGGGTATACAACCCAACATTTCGGTCATTGATGGAACTTCGATTAAGCGGAATCGGGGTATCGTGGTTGATGACTGCATGCGCACTTCGGTTCAGGACATATACGCCTGCGGAGATGTTGCCGAATACGACCGCTGCATTTACGGACTCTGGCAGCCGGCCCGCGAGCAGGGGGCTGTCTGCGGAAATCATATTCTGGGCAGGGAAAACGCGTTCACCGGAACAGTTCTTTCAGCCAGGCTTAAGGTGGCGGGAATCGAACTGGCATCAATAGGGGAGATCGAACATAAAGAGGGTGTGCGGGAGATCGTAGAGAAGGATGAAGCTTCGGGAATGTATAAAAAATTATTCATTAAGGACAAAAAACTTCTCGGCGCGATTCTTATCGGGAAAGTAAAGGAAGCGGCGAAACTGCAGCAGATGATAAAAAATGGAGACACCGTCACTGACGGCTCGTGAACTTCGCCGTATACTTCTGCCCGCCTATTCTAACGGTTCGCCCGGGCGGCGAAAGCAAAGCAGTAAAAATATTTCTGCCATGACAGGTCTGAGGATTGGTAACTGTTATCGAAAAAGAAATGGTCAGCCAGCGCCTCCCGTACTCGTAAGAGTTCTTTTAATCTGGTCCGGTTCCTGATGTCTTCGATTGTCAAATCGAGCAGTTCCAGCGCGCGCTCGAACGCGCGGCTGCTGTATTCGGCGTTGCCTTTCGTCTTCCAGAGCAGCGTGCGCTCGATTTCGCCGCCGATATTGGCCATCTGCTCAAAAAAGGTAAGTTTATACCAGCGCCCCGCCGCGAGTTCCTTATGTTCGTACGTCATGGTATGAGTTTATCGATCAATGCCGTTATTTTCTTCCTGGTTTCCGGATCTTCGACGCCGCGGCAGCGGTTGTTCTGTCTCGGCCGCAGGTTGATTATCGAATCAAATTCTATGAAATCAGGGGCGTTCCTGTCAATTTCCGGATAAATATTTATCCCCCAGAGGTCTTCCTGCCGCGAGCCGTTTTCCAGCAATGCCGCCTCTTCGTCGGAGTGAAGTTCAGCGTCCACCGCCATTTTCTCCAGTTTGATATCCACGACCGCCTTGACCAGATTGCCGAACATTGTCTGCGCCATTTCTTTCAATTCCGCCGTGGAAATTTTATCATGTATGATTTTCATGGGTTGTGCTCATGCCTGTTTTAATTGCAGGAAAGCAAAATCGTTCTTCCGTTTCAAGGGCTTCTCCGGAAAAGATTTCCGCAGCTCAGGCGATAATGCTTGCCCCGTCCGCGATCTTCGCGAAATGGACGGTCGTATCGCGGCCGGTCTGTTTCCTGTATTCGCGCTTGATGACTTTCTCGAAGTTCTCCCGCGCGTCGCTTCTCATCATGGTCAGGGTTGCGCCGCCGAACCCGCCGCCGGTGAGCCGCGATCCGTAAACGCCGTCGATCGATTTCGCGATATCCACAAGGATATCGAGCTCTTTGCACGAATTTTCAAAGTTATGCATGGAGCTTTCATGCGACTGGTACAGAAGCTGTCCGAACTCTTTTATGGAGCCTTTTTTCAGGAGCTGCATGCCGCTGAACACGCGCTCGTCCTCGCCGACCACATGCATGGCCCGCTTGAAAAACTGGGGGTTGAGCTCTGACTTTGCGGCCAGAAGCTGCTGCATGCTTATGTCGCGGAGCGTTTTTACTGTTGAATCTTTTACAGCGAAAAACTTTGCGGCCTCGAAACACTCATGGCGCCGGCTGTTGTATTCACCGGCAACGAGTGCATGGGCCACGCCTGAAAGCGTAATGGCGAGCGTGATATCGCTGCCGGCCATGGGAATCGCCTCGTGATCGAGGGAGCGGAAATCGATGAAGAGCAGGCGGCCGGCTTTGCCGAACATTGAAGAAAACTGGTCTAAAAGACCGCAGTTCATGCCCACGAAGCTGTTTTCGGCCTTCTGGCATATTTTTGCAAGTTCGGTCGGGTCGATTTTTATGTCGTAGAGGCTGCACAGGGCGAGCGCTGTTCCCACTTCAAGGGCGGCAGACGAGGAAACGCCTGCGCCGAGCGGCACAGTGCTGTGGATCGCCATAGTGAATGGCTGCACCGGAAATCCCCGGTCTTTGAGCACTTTGTAAACGCCGACGGGATAATTGATCCACGCGTTTGTGCCTTTTTGCGGCAGGATCTCCTTCACGGTCACCGGTTCCGGAAATTGCGTCGATGCTGCGCGGCACTCACTCGAAGAGCTTTTCCCTGCGGCGATCCACACTTCACGGTCGATTGCCGCTGAAAGCACCACCCCTTCGTTATAATCGGTATGGTTGCCGAGCACTTCGACGCGGCCGGGTGCGCGGGAAAAGACCGTTGCCGCGGTTCTGAAAATGTCCTGAAAGTGCCTGGCCACAATGTCTCGGCCTGAATCCGGGGAAATCATGAGCGTAATCCTTTCTACAGGTACCAGATGAAGGGCGGGAGATTTTTCAATGATGGGTTATGGAAAAATATTTATTCGAAGAGGAAAAAGCAAAAACCTTTCACCGGAACGCCTGCCGCTTCCGTGCAAATTTTTCATACAGAGCTTTTCTGCTGTAAACACCGTGGCAGAAGGGGATCTCCCTGTCCCGCGTCGGCAGCGAAAGCAGGTTGATGCCGTTTGATCTGATCGGTTCCCTGCATCGGGCCGCGGCAAGTATCGTGGGCGCTATATCGAGAAATGAGACGGCATACATTTTTTCGCGATACACGGCGGAACCAGGGGTAATAATAAAGAGGGGGACAAATTCGAACGGCCGCTGGTCGATCTCGATCATTGATTTCGCGTAGCCGCATTTCGGCAGGCTCGGTGTGTGGTCGCCGAAAATAAAAATAACGGTGTTGGGACAGGCATTCCGTACGGCAGGAATGAACTTTGCAAGCGTATTATCGACGTACGACATCGAGTTGAGATAATTGCGCATCGGGCCGTTTTTGATATCGTCAAAAGTCTTGTTCCGGTAGTATTGTTTGGCGAAAATATACGGCTCGTGGCTGCTCATGGTGATGCAGTAATAAAAAAAAGGCTGTTTCTGATGGAGCAGCTGCGATCTGACAAAGTCGTATACCGATTCGTCGGAAGCGCCCCAGCCGATTTCCGGCAGCCCCATGGCGGGCATATCAAAAAATTTCTGGAATCCCATTTTTTTAAATGCAAAATTCCTGTTGAAATAGGATCCGCGGTTGCCGTGGAAAGCAATGACCGAGTAGCCGTCAGAAGCACAGCGTTTCAGCATCGAATTGGGATAATCGTAATTGCGGATTTTGATGGAAGGGAAGTCGCTCAAGGGCTCGACGCTGTTGATCGCCGAGAACTCGCAGTCCGATGTCGAGCCTGCGAGATGATAGCTCAGCATATAGGGGAAGAAAAAGCATTCGTTCGAGAGCGCATGGAGAAACGGGGTTACATATTCTTTCCTGTGCTTATAGCTTATGATGTTCGCATCGAGCGATTCAACCTGAAAGATGAGAATATTCGGATGCGGTTCCCCGGTGTCCGGAACGGTTACCGGAGGGCCGTAGTTGATGTTTTGAATATGCGAGTGTGCCTCGCGGAAATTGAACAGATCCGTTGCGTTGAACGTAAGGAGCCCGTATTTTTTCACCACTGAGGCATCGCTTTCGTACGCATTCTTCATGGTATCAAGCGGTGTCTCTACCGGGACTTCCCACTTGTAAAAGTAGTAGATAAAAGCGATGCTTGAACAGTACAGCACCGGTTTAAAGACATATCTTTTATTAAGCTCGAACAACTGCCGGTAACCGAACAGGATCCCTGCAAGAAAAGGAAGATCAATGAAGGCAAACAGCGACCTGCTGTCCCACGGCAGCGCGGCATGGGTGATGAGGTCGAACGCCTCGGAAAAAAGCCCGATATACTGGCTGATATGGAGGTATCCCTGAAAGGAGAGATAATACATGACATTGACGAGGATATACAGCGTCTGCGCCGCATAAAAAACAATGATGACAAAGCGCCACCGTATCCGGATGAGGATGACGGAACAGGCGCCTGTTAAGATCAGCTTATTTATATAACCGGTGAAACAGTCGGCGAAAACGGGAAACGAACCGGATTCAACGATGAGTTGGTTAAAGATGCCGATTTTAAATGCGCTAAAAAAGACGAATAAAATAAAGCAACAGATAGAAAGGCTTTTTTTATTCAGCGCAGAATGTTTGATCCGGTCCCAGCGTTCATTAATCATAATGCCGCAACACTGATTTCCGCTATTGAAAAGGTTTTTTCGTTAAACGATACGCGGTCCCCGGTGCGTTTGCCGAGCAGCCCTGCGGCAGCCGGCGCCAGATACGAGAAGACATTCCGTGCCGGGTCGGAATCCCACGGGCCGAGAATCGTGATTGTCAAAAAATCACTTCCGTCAAGACTGGCAAGGCGCACGCTGGTTCCAACGCAGACGGTTGACGGATCGACTTTCGAAGCGTCAACAGGCCGGGCGAACTGCAGTTCGTCATGCAGGGTCTTTGCCCGCGATGAGAGCATCTCCTGCCGCGCCCGCGCCGCATGGTATTCGAAATTTTCCCGCAGGTCCCCATGTGCCCGTGCCTTGATTATTTCTCCGGTATTCTGCGGAATATCCATGGCAGTCAGTTTCATGAATTCCTCCTGCCTTATTTTTAATGCTCCGGCAGAGACGTAAAAGGTTTTGTCCCTGACTTCCTGCGTCTGAGGATACCATGCCCGCAAATCTTTAAGCATGGCGTCCCTGCGATAGTCCTCAAGCGCCGAGTCGCGTTCAAGCAGCGCGATCAGCTGTTTCGCCTGTTCAGGGTCTATTCTGCGCGCTATCTGATGGAAAGCGCCGTCATCATCGAAAAGTCTGCGAAGCGCCCCGATCTGTTCCTTGAGGGAGCCGTTCGCCAGCAGCTGCATGATGAACTGCAGTAAGTTCAAGTTTGCAAACCGCAGCAGCTCGGGCTTCGAATTCAGCTCCCGGCACAACCATACAAAGAAATCAGGGGCCATGGCCGGAGATGACATCGTTTCAGCGGCGATATCGTCCGCCATCGTGCTGTTGTTCCCGCGCACCGAATCATAGATCATGGCAATCGACTGCATATCGTTTTCGGTCCTGATGAGACGGGCGTAAAGCTTCGGCCAGTCCTGCCGGTATTCGCGGATCAGGGTCAATGCACGTTTTCGCAGGGTGCGTTCCGGGATAGCGCGGACTAATTCCGCCACATCCGCATGATTGATGAATTCCGCCAGCGTACTTTTATGATCGCTGCATGCCGCCGTGGCCGGAAACTTTTCGAGCGTGAGAAACAGCTCAAACGCCAATGCCGGGTTTTTGATCCGTTCGTTTTCCGCGTCTTTCGATAGCTGCGCGGTCATGGCTGCGGCAAGGGCCGAAGAACGCTTTGCGTGTTTCCGGAGAATCTCGAGCCGGTCCCGGACAGGGGCGGCCATGAACAGTCTCTGCAGTTCGGAATCAGCGTCTTCGGCCGAGTCGTTCCAGGAGCACACATTGCCCGTGCTCACGGTCAAACGGCGGTCTTTGCGTACCTCCGACCACCAGGCGCCCCACTTTGAGGCTTGCACGATTCCCGAGAGTATGTCGCGCAGCTCATTCAGGGGAAGCTGGCGGCCGATGCTGGCGAAAAGGCGGCGCAGAAGCTCACCGCCGTTGCTTGCCGCGAGTTGCTGCAGTTCCGCGGGGTGGTCGAGTTTGTCAAGCAAAAAATGGCCGGCTTGAAGCGGCACAAGAAGCCGCGCCGCTTCGTCAGGCTTGAACGAAAGGGGAGCGGCGCTGTCCGGGAAAACGACGCGCAGGGTTTCAAGCGCAAGGTTGATTTCGCTTACCCGCCCTGCGCCCCTGGTCGTAAGGTATACGCCCCTGCCTTCATCATACCGCAGCCAGTTCTCCAGCGTGCGGAAAGCCGGAATCGGTTCGGATGATTCGAATATGCGGCAGTGTTCGGTCAGCCGTTTGAAGTTCGGGCTATTGCCGTACAGCGTGCGCAGGCGTTCCAGAAGGAGTTTGCGGACGGGAAGCGCTTCGGGCCACACCAGGAGCACCGCCCGCAGAAGCGATAATTCTTCCTGCTCCGCTTTGCGCGTACGTAAGGCATCGAGCAGAAGATCAAGGAACATCTGCGCGGTCTCAGCATTTTTATTCTTTACAAAAAAACGTACTGCCGGGACAAAGAACCGGAGGTCATGCGGGGTTTCGCTGATCCGGCTGAGCAGCAGATCTTCGATCGCTTCCGGCTTGTTCGCTTCCACAAGCGACCGCATCTGCGGGTCCAGCCTGGCCCCGGCAGCAGCGTCCGCGGCAGGATCGGAGCCGATAATAATTCCATTTTTCCAGGTGTCAATCATGAGCGTCGGTATTTTTCAGCGTTTTCTTCCGTCAGTAATTTTTTGGACCGGAAATCAGGTCCTGATCGGATTTTTTCCGCAGCGCGTCAATTTTCTGCTTCTGATACGTATTCGCATAGGGGCCGGATGCAAGCCGGTTTTCGCCGAACCGGAAGACTTCGATGGCGCCACGGTCAAAGACCGGGCACTGCATTTCGCACATTCCGCAGCCTACGCACAGGTCTTCCTGCACTACCGGCACCTTGAAGCGGCCTTTTGTGGTTTCTGCCAGATGCGGTTCGATTGCGTTGAAAGGGCAAACTTCGTCGCATACCAGGCACTCTTTGTTCTGTTCCCACGCAAGACAGCGGTGCCGGTCAACGACTGCAGTGCCGATTTTCATATAAGGCTTCTCTTCGATCGGCATTCTGCGGATCGCTCCGGTCGGGCATGCATAACCGCACAGATGGCATCCGGAATCGCAGGCGCCGATGCGCGGCACCAGTTTCGGCGTGTAAAGACGGTTGAACCCGGCACCGGGCGTGCCGGGCTGCAGGGCGTTGGTGGGGCACGCTTTCATGCAGTTGCCGCAGGCAATGCAGCGCGCCAGAAAATCGTTTTCAGGGACCGCGCCCGGCGGCCGTATCAGACGGCCGTGGCCGTCTGATTTGTTAACTGCTGTTGCTTTAAAAACCGGAGCCAGCAACGCACCGCCCAGAACGCCGAAAAGCAGGTGACG
>CAISVC010000633.1 GCA_903888815.1 uncultured Fibrobacterota bacterium | reverse complement strand
TTTGACGTGATCTGAATAAAAAAACAGGAGGCAGGATTTTGCTCTTGACCTCATAACATAGAAGCACGGGCATAAAATGCATAGAAGCTTTTAAAGAAAGGACACTGATGAAACTCTCCCTGTCATGCGCCTTGCTTTTTCTTTTTATCGTCAGCGCCAATGCCGACGAATGGACGCTGGAATCCGCTTTGATCGGCGAAACCATGCGGCCGTTTCTGGGCAACGGCTATTTCGGCGCGGTCATCACCGGCGAGGGAACCGGCTGGGGAGATGCCAACGCGCCAGCCCATTACATGACGGGTCTTTACAACGGCGCCAACAGCGCGGAGTATCTTGCTAAAATACCGGCCTGGAGCCCGGTCGGGTTCAACAACGGCAGCGCCTGGTTCAACAAATCGACCGGCACGGTCTCCGGTTATTTGCAGAAGCTGAATATGAAAGAGGGCTCTATCGCTACGCAATTCACCTGGATCAACAGTGGCAAGACCTGCGCCGTCGACATTCTTGTTTTCATCAGCAGGAGCGATCCCCATCTTGCGGTGATCAAATATTCGGTCACGCCGCAATGGAGCGGAAGGGTCTCCTTTAATGCGCCGCACTTTGCCGGCTACGGGTTCGGCCATTTAACGCAGGTGCAGAAGGACAGGGACTCGGCGCAGACAATGATCTGGCTCAGCACGCGAACCACGAACACGAACATAACGATCGCGCAGGTAGGCGCCACCCTCTTTGAAAACTTCACCCCTGCCTGCAGCTACGCCGACTGGAACCTTGACAAACAGATCACTCAGACCGCGCAGTTCGACGCCGTGAGCGGTCAGACGTACACCCTCTATGATTTCATCGCGGTGTTTACGTCAAAGGAGTCGGCAGACCCGCTGGCCGATGCGAAAAGCAAGGTGCTTTCGGCCAGGTCCGCGGGATACACCGCTGCGCTCGGCGCCCATGTAACCGCCATGAATGATTTTTGGAAGACCGATATCGTGATTGCCGGCCTGAACACGGCGCAAGTTCAGCAGGTCGTGCGGTCGTGGCTTTTTTACCTGCATCAGAACATCAGGGATGGTTCCGCGGGGAGCATTCCGCCTATGGGACTATACCTGGATGCCTGGAGCGGGCACATCTTCTGGGACGCCGAAATATGGATGTACCCTTCGGTCCTCATCACCAGCCCGAAAGCCGCGCGTTCGATGCTTGACTACCGATATGGCACGCTCGCCGGCGCGCAGGCGAACGCCACCGGCGAAGGCTTTCAGGGTGCGGAAATCGCATGGGAAAGCGGCTACTCCGGGATGGAGTGCGCCCCGTCACCCTACCGTTCGGAGGAGCACATCAGTGGAGACGTGCCGTTCGCCCTGTGGAAGTACTACCTGCTCAGCCGCGACACGACATGGCTTTCCACGTACGGATATCCCCTTATCCTCAACACCGCGCAGTTCTGGGCCAGCAGGGCCGTGCGTCGGAACAACCGTTATGAAATCCTGGGCGTCATGCCGCCGGACGAAGACGCCGGGATTGTTGACAATTGTGTTTATACAAATGCGATTGCCGCGGCAACGCTCACGATCGCCGGCAAGGTGTGCGATATACTGCAAAAGCAAAAAGATCCAAAATGGAAGGCCGTCGCCGACAGCCTGTGGCTGCCTTTTGATAGCGTAAACCAGCGATACCTAGAGTTCGGCACCTATGGCGGCAGCAGCATTAAACAGGCTTCGACCGAGCTGCTTATTTATCCGCTCGAACAGCCCATGACGGCCGCGGTAAAGGCGAATATCCTTGATTACTACTCCACTAAGCTGCCGGCCGACTGCATCGCCATGTCAAAAAGCCTGTACACGATCATCGCGGCCGAACTGGGAAGACGGGACCAGGCGTATAGCTATTTCACCGGCAGCTATACCAATAACATAAAGGGGCCGTTTTACATTTTCAGCGAAAGCCCTGCAAACAACAATGTCTGCTTCATGACCGGCATCGGCGGGTGCCTGCAGAGCATTCTCTACGGTTTTACCGGCATGCGGATCCATGAAAACGGGGTGATGCTCAACCCGCTGTTGCCGTCACAGTGGACCCAGCTCACGTTCTCGAACATCACTATCGGCAGCGCCAGCTATGATATTGTCATTCACAGTGGCGACAGCGCCACGGTTACTAGGGTTTCCGGCTCCTCGAACGTCGATATCGTTGATAAAAATGGCAAATCCTTTTTGAAGGGACTCTCGGCTGTCAGGAGCCAGGGAGGCGTAAAACCCGCCTCGGCTGCGGCTACAGCTACTTTTACCTTTAAGGCCATTGGTGCGAAGGTTTTACTTCCTCAAGGCTTTGGGAACGGTCCTGTTATACTGAGGGTCTATGATGTTTCGGGCCGGTTGCTCGATATTACGCGGTATGATTGCCTGAGAGGTCGCTCGCCGGCACTCAACCTTGAAAAGCTGACAGGAAGAACGGCAACCGGGGTCTTCATCATCAGAATCGACGATCTTCGCTGAAAAATATACCCCGTCTATGGAAAAATTCCAACCGTCTTGTAATATCTTCTGAAATAGGGGATGCCGGCCTGCCGGATGGCAGACCTGTCTCCTTCATTCCAGGATATTTGACTAGTAGAGCTTTTGTTTGTACCAAATTAGTGCGCCAGTTATTGACTTCTTCCGTCGTGGGATATATTATCCTTACTAGTTTATGATTGTTTCATCCACCTAACCAGGAGGTTTTTTAATGGCAGTAGCTGCAAAAAAGAAAGCTGTAAAAAAGCCGGCGAAGAAAGCCGCCGGTAAAGGGAATGCCGCTTTCATGAGACCGGTGAAGCCGGACGAGGCGCTGGCCGCTGTTGTCGGGTCTACACCAATTCCGAGAACCGAAGTGACCAAAAAACTCTGGGCCTACATTAAGAAGAACGATCTTCAGGACAAAGTAAACAAACGCAACATTAATGCAGACGACAAACTCAAAGTGGTGTTCGGCGGGAAGAAAACCGTCTCCATGTTTGAAATGACCAAACTCGTCGGCAAGCATCTTTCGTAATAATCCGTTGGAGGCGTCGCTTACTGCAGGAGTATAGCGGCGCCATTTACATCCTGGAACACACAGAGTTGCGTAGGATACCTAAAAGGGCGTGCTATGGGAAAATTCCATCCGTCTTGTACTACTTCTGAAATAAGGGATGCCGACCTGCCGGACCGTTCTTCGTATAGAATCTTCTATCCGAATAAGGTCTT
>CAISVC010000632.1 GCA_903888815.1 uncultured Fibrobacterota bacterium | reverse complement strand
TAATCATACTCTTCGCCGTTCAGTTCGCCGAAGGCTTCGGACTTGTCCCGGATCTCATATTCGAGATACTTCGCCGCCGGCGCGATCATGCAGCGCCGGAGCCTGGAAAAATAGCTTCCCTTGATCGCGCGGAGGAGCGGTCTGCCGCGGTACAGGCCGATGCCCATGGAGAGCGGCGTATGGTCATCGTACTGCTGCAGCCTGCCCATGACGTCCTGCATGACATCGAGCGCCAGGTACTGTTCGAGAAGCGGCGCGTTTTCAGGCGGCAGCCGCCTGAGCGCGTTTTCCGCCTCCCCGTAAAACCGGGAAATGCGTGCATAGCCGGAAATAAGAAAAATCGAAAGCAGAATTCCTGCAAGTCCGATGCCTCCCAGGAACCCGTAATGACGGAGCATTTCCCGCCGCGAACGTCTGCCCGTTGCTTTTACCAGCGGCTTATCCCGCACCATGATATCACGGAACAGCGGCAGCACGAACAGTGACTGAAGTTCCCCTTTCGAGGCTGGCCGGTCCTCCGGAAGGGTTTTCCGGCCAACGCCCAGTATCCGGTTCGGATTGAGCGGATGGTTCACGATGGTCGAGCTGATCTCCGGGCCGCTTACCCGTTGAGCTGCTTCCTGCATGGGTTTCTTACCGCAGCTTGTAAAATAGAAACCACGGAAAATCGGCTTGCCGACATAGTTCGAAGCCTTGAATAGCTCGGCCGTCAGCGTGCCGAGCTTCTGCTGGACGCTCTGAAAATGAATGACGAACCGGCAGATCATCCGTTTTTTTGCCGGATCGCGCTCCTTATAGAGACGGTCGAGGCGGAAATCGGTGAGCGATTTACAAAGAAGACTGAATTCCTCCGCGAACATGATGCGCGGCGTCGATGCCTCGCCTTTCTGCGCCAGTGTAGCACCGAAAATCTGATCTTCTCCTGCAGCGATCTGCTCGCTGAAGTACTCCTTAAAACCAGGAATCTCATCGGTGCGGCTGAAGAGCAGGTAGACCGGGAATTCGATGCCCCACCGCGCGATCAATTCGTCGATACGGCTGCGGAGCCGCTGCGCCAGCGTCTTTATCTGCAGGTCGTCGGCGCCAAGCACCTCGGAAATGCTGACCATGAGCGCAACGCCGTCGACCGGGCAGTCCGACCGAACCCTGCGCAGCGCCTCGACAAGCGACTGCCACTCGTCCTTGCCGGTCTCTTCCATGAAACTTCCGGGCGTATCGATCCAGACCGCCTCGTTGCCGAAAGACCACAGCACCTGATTGCCGCCCTCGACCACGACGCCGTCACGCTCCGAAGGATAGCGCAGCGGAAAGTTCAGGCCCGAGCCGCGCAGAAGCGACGACTTTCCGGACTTAGGCGTACCGCACAGCAGGAACCACGGCCGCTCGTAAAGGGCTGAATGTTTGAAAAGTCCTCTGCGGTTTACTGCAGTAAGATACCGTGAAGTCGCTTCATCGGTTTCGCGCTTCATTCGCCGAAAGATCGCCTCATTGCCGACAAGCGTACTTCCGCCCTTTTGAGCCTTTTTCATTCGTTTGACTACCGCGATAGTTATCCAGACCG
>CAISVC010000631.1 GCA_903888815.1 uncultured Fibrobacterota bacterium | reverse complement strand
TATTACGGCAATTACCGTTTTTCAATCAAGAAATACTCTTCAACATCAATTATCACCTTTATCAATCCAACGGCTTCCTCAGCCTGGACCACCGGTTCGCCCTATTCGATCCAATGGGTTGTGGATACCGCGCTGTTCAGCGCCTCGGTGCGCCTCCAGCTCGCGGTTGATACAACAACCATACTTTCAATTACAGCCTCCACGGCAAACACCGGAGCCTACTCGTGGACTCCTGCGGCCGGCCTTGCGACCGGCAGCCAATACCGGATCAAAATTTCTAATTACACGTATTCGAACATTGCCGGCTACAGCCCGGCATTTGCTATAAGCGGTCTTGATCCCGATGCCTATGAACCCGACGACTCTTCCGCAATCGCGCATACCATTGCGACCTCAGGCGCTGCGGAAAATCACACGATGACAATCAGTGACAGGGACTGGTACAAATTCAGTGCAACCGCCAACCTCCTGTACGTCATCAGAAGCAACGGCAGCATCCGGCCGGCGCTCTATCTCTACTCCACGGACGCCACGACGCTCCTCACCTCGGCCAATACCGCGTTCACGGACACGAGCGCCTCGATTGTCTGGTTCTGTCCGGTAAGCGGCACCTATTACTTCCGTGCGACAAGCTCCCTGTACGGCAGTTACCAGACCGCGGCAAACGCCTATGATTCGGCCGCGTATCGGCTCACCGTTACTGCGCCGGCGGCCGGCGACACCTTGACCACCGGGCTGAGTTACAGCATCCAGTGGTCAAGCACCGTCTCGGTCGGCGGAAATGTGGACATCTTCCTGTATGACAACAACGGTATTGTGGGAACGATCGTCGCCAATGCCGCCAACAGCGGCGCCTACAGCTGGACGTCAGGAACGATCACCAGCGGAACGGCCCCGGCCGGAGACACCTACTCTGTGCGGGTGATCAGCAGGTACAACTCGAATATCTTCGGGAACAGCGGGGTGTTCAGTATAAAATGATAAATTTGAAATTACCGCTGTTCCTTGGTTTCGCCTCTGCTCCGGCGGCAGCATTGCTGATTCATGACAGGCTGAAAAGATTTACGCAGGTTTGAATTATGGTTCACATTCAATAAAGCAAAGGCAGAAAAGTTTCCTTTCCAGATATTTACATA
This sequence comes from uncultured Fibrobacterota bacterium, assembly GCA_903888815.1. Taxonomy (GTDB): domain Bacteria; phylum Fibrobacterota; class Chitinivibrionia; order Chitinivibrionales; family Chitinispirillaceae; genus BOG-1184. The sequence goes on along the minus strand of CAISVC010000631.1, from coordinate 3,560 downwards.
AATCATTTTATAACCACTTCCGGTTTACTAAATTATTACATTGGCTACCATGAGGAGGCTTTTTAAATGATTCTCAAATCTCTCTGTTATTCATGTGCGCTGATGATTATTCTTCTGCACTCCGCCTGGTCCGAAATCCTAGTCATCCCCTTCCATCTCGACCAGGTAGATTCGGCTACCGCACAAACGATCAACGAGCTGTTTGCAGAGTCGTATCAATCCTTCTCGAAAGCGGGAATCAGGAAACCGGACAGCATCGCTTCGTGCCGTGATAAGGTCTGCGCGCTTGAAGCCGGCAAAAAAGCCGAGGCAGCGGAAGTCGTCTATGGTGTTGCACGCAAGCTCGGCGAAAAATGGATCGTCAGCGGCTGGCGCATTAAGGTCGCTGACGGTTCTGTTCTTGCTTCTGACCGGCTCGATGGCAAATCGATCGAAGACTTTGAGTTTGTCATGAAGCGTATGGCAGAAGGTCTTGCCACCGGGAAAAAAATCGAAGAAACGGCGAGCGTCGACAACGTGACCGAAAGCGAAATGAGCGACGGACAGTATCGCCGCCGGGAAGGATTTTACGCGCTCGGGCTCAAATTCGGATTCCTTTTTCCGCCGAGCAGCGACTATTATTCACGCTATGATAACCAGTATCTCTTCGGCGGTAATCCTGAGTTCAAATCCTACAGCCAGATACTCAATACCGATTTCATTAACTGGTTCGAATTGCCCAAAGACCTCGCGCTCGAATGGGATATTCATATCGGCTGGCAGAACGAGATCGGTACCCATTTTTCACTCTTGAAACTTTTTTCGCGCAGGGATTTCACCCCCTTTGCGGGCGGCGGTATCGGGATTGATTATGTTTTTCCTGACGAACCCGACAGTATTTCCAAAAATAAACGCAACGCCGGTTTTGCATTCAACGGCAAAGTCGGTCTGATGCTTTTCAGAACCTACAGCTTCCGCGTATTTACGTCGGTCGGCTATAAGGTAGTACTCAACAGCGACCTTGACCAGGGCGTGTGCGCCGATCTGGGGATTCTCTGGAAAAAGCATAAATCTTCTGAACGTTCCGGTTCTCCGCTAGTCGGTGCTCTGGCGATTATAGGAGGAATTGTTTTAGGGTTGACTGTATTGGGGATTGCGGCAGGCGGGTTCTAACAAACAGAACCGGCTGCACAAAAGGAGGCCTCGAGGTGCTGATGCGCCTACCGCAGAATGGCAGATATCACGCAGTATCGCTGCAGTGGAAGATGTCGAATAATTGTTTAAAAATAAAATGCTGTTTCAGAATTAAACACAACTCTGCTAAAAAACTACATGTCTGCATATAATTCTCCTTAATTCTCAACATTTTAACTATTTTCACCCATCGGCACGGATCTTGCGTTATTCAGTCAGATTGACATGAAATCAATCTATAATTCTCTACCGCAATAATCACTCAAACCCAATAACAGGAGGTCCCTATGAATGTTAAGCCGATGGAAGACCGTGTTCTTCTGAAGCCGATGGATGCGGAGCAGAAGACGTCGGGCGGTATCATCATTCCGGACAACGCGAAGGAGAAACCGCAGAAAGGCGAAGTGATTGCGGTCGGTCCGGGCAAGATAAGCGACAAGGGCGCGAAAATCGAAATGTCCCTGAAAAAGGGCGACAAGATCCTTTACGGCAAATATTCCGGCACCGAAATCACGATTGACGGTAAAGAATACCTCATCGTCCGTGAAAGCGATGTGCTGGCCGTTATCTGATCATTGTTCTTGAACTACTACTATTTATCAATCAGTACTGAAAGGAGATAGTTACGTATGGCAGCAAAAATGCTCGCATTCGATATCGTGGCGCGGGAAAAGCTCCTGAAAGGGATCGACATCCTGGCGAACGCGGTTAAGGTTACCCTCGGCCCGCGGGGCCGCAACGTAGTGCTGGAAAAAAGCTGGGGCTCGCCGACCGTCACCAAGGACGGCGTGACCGTGGCCAAAGAGGTGGAGCTTGAGGAAAAGTTCGAAAACATGGGCGCCAAGATGGTGAAAGAGGTGGCCTCCAAGACCTCCGACGTCGCAGGCGACGGCACCACCACCGCAACGGTGCTGGCGCAGATGATCGCGCACCTCGGCATCAAGAACGTCACCGCCGGCTCAGACCCCATGGCGCTCAAACGCGGCATCGACCGGGCGGTCAAAGCCGTGATCGAGCAGCTGAAAAAGGACTCCCGGCCGGTCGCAGGCAGGAAGGAGATTGCCCAGGTGGGCGCGATTTCTGCCAATAACGATACCACGATCGGCGACCTTCTGGCAGACGCCATGGAGAAAGTCGGCAAAGACGGCGTCATCACGGTCGAAGAGGCAAAGAGCATGGACACGACCCTCGAAGTGGTCGAGGGCATGCAGTTCGACCGCGGCTACCTCTCCCCCTATTTCGTCACTTCTTCAGAAACCATGGAGTGCGTCCTCGAGGAGCCCTTCATCCTCATTCACGACAAGAAAATCAGCGCCATGAAGGACCTGCTGCCGCTGCTCGAAAAGGTCGTGCAGATGGGCAAGGGCATGCTGATCATCGCCGAAGAGGTGGAGGGCGAAGCGCTTGCCACACTGGTCGTCAACAAGCTGCGCGGCACACTGAAAGTCGCCGCGGTCAAGGCCCCGGGTTTCGGCGACCGGCGCAAGGCCATGCTCGACGACATCGCGGTCCTCACCGGCGGCATCCTGATCTCCGAAGAGGCCGGCTTCAAGCTCGAGAATACGACGGTCGATGCGCTCGGCAAAGCCAAGAAGATCGTTATTGACAAAGAGAATACCACGATCATCGAGGGCGCGGGCAAACCGGCCGACATCAAGGGCCGCGTGAACCAGATCCGCAAGCAGATCGACGAGACCACCTCGGACTACGACCGCGAGAAGCTGCAGGAACGGCTGGCGAAGCTGGCCGGCGGCGTGGCAGTGCTCAAGATCGGCGCTGCGACCGAAACCGAGATGAAAGAGAAGAAGGCGAGGGTCGAGGACGCGCTGCACGCGACCCGCGCGGCGGTCGAAGAGGGCGTGGTGGCGGGCGGCGGCGTCGCCCTGATCCGCGCCGCAGGAGCGCTTGACAGTATTAAAATCGAAGGCGACGAAGGCCTCGGCGTCGAGATCATCCGTCGCGCCATCGAGGAGCCCCTGCGCATGATCGCCGCCAATGCCGGCAAGGAAGCGTCCGTGGTCTGCAATGAGGTGAAGAAAAACAAGGGCGGTTACGGTTACAATGCCTTCTCCGATCAGTACGAAGACCTGATGAAGGCCGGCGTCATTGATCCCACCAAAGTGGTGCGCACGGCGCTCGAGAATTCTTCGAGCATCGCGGGCCTCATCCTCACGACCGAATGCATCATTTCGGAAAAACCGGAAAAGAAGGACAAGGCGCCTGCACCCGGAGGCGGAATGGGCGGTATGGACGATTATTGATCCGGTAATAAGTACTCTTTTAATAAAAAAGCCCTGGCATATAAGTGTCGGGACTTTTTTATTTTGCTTTCTGGAAATTATTATTTGAGCTAAAGGCTTTATACGGGGTATGGGGTGGGCACCATT
>CAISVC010000630.1 GCA_903888815.1 uncultured Fibrobacterota bacterium | reverse complement strand
TCCAAACGGCAGGTTAGCTGTCGGAAGATAAAAAGTGTCGGACGTGGGGACTGTAATAAACAGTGAGGAAAAGTTTGGAACTGTCGCGATCTGGATCCGGTATACGGAAATAGATGTATTTGCGAACCACCGCAAAAGAGGTTGCCGCTTGAACGTTGGATCAGGGGCATAGGGAATCAATACCACCGCCGGAGTAAAAGAGGCATTATAATGGGCGGCAATGGAGTCCGCAGGTAATGCGTAATTGTATACTTTGAGCTCATCGATCGTCCCGTTTAAACATTCATAATTCGATTCATAAAATTTACCCATGTATACGTTGTAGGTGTGTAAAGCAATGGTGCCGACTGCCGAATAAGTATTAGCATCTTCCACGCCGTTAACATAGACCTTCAGGGTTTGGCCGTTCCATACCCCTGCAATATGGTACCAGCTGGACGCCTGTATTGTCTGCTGGGATAATGTCCAGCTTCCTGTCCAGCCACCCCCAGAGATTCCCACCCAGAATCCCACCCTTCCACCTGAGCCGATACCCAAAACATAGGCGGTTTCTTTTCGAATAAAGGTCTGCCCTGACCCTGATACCGGTGATGTCTGACGTACGTTGGCCCAGCATTCAATAGTTATCTGGCTGGCAATGTTGAGAGAAGCGGAATTTAATGCATAGGCAAAATTCGACGTTGTGCCGTTGAAGCTCAGTGCCCCGCCGCTCATTCCGGAGACCCGGGTTGCATTGGAGTCATAGCCGGTATTACCGTTACCGCTCGCGTCGATAAGAGTATTACCCGACAATTCATTGAACGGCCAGTATGCCACAAGCCTTGATTGGGCGTTGGTCATACCAATTGAAAACAACAGACAGGATAGAAAAATTAATAAAGCGCGCCAAACGCGCGGAGCGCGGATGCGGACATCAGTTTTCATAAGGGACCCCTTCCTGTTGGAAACTTTAAAGCCGTTACCCATTGTTGTATTGTATAGTCTTGTATAGTCTTTAACAATAATATAATCATTCTTTTACAAAGGTGCATGTTTTTCCACATGGTAATTCAACAGCGCAAAGGAGAATCGGTTTTCGACATTTCTATCCGGGCGGTTATTTTCCGGTTAGGGCAGCTGCGAAGGAATAATACAGCGGCATTCATTCCCTCCTTGCGTAATGATCGGGAGGCTGTATGCTAATGCCTATTCAGCGCCCGGTAGCACAAGCTCTGGGTCGCCTCCTTTATATAACGGATTCGTGTGGATGGCAGGCAGCCGCGCCTGAATGGTTTACGGATTTGTTCCACATCGCAGCCCCTGATCAAAACCCCACTGCTGCCGAAAAGTTCACGTGCCAGACGATAACTCTCTATTGTCTCGGCATCGATTCCCATGATTGACGCGGCAGCCTTATCAACGGCAAGCATATCGGATCCGGCAACAACAGCTCCCACATTGACCGGCGACGACTGAATCTCGTCGAATTCGTTTCCCCAAACACCGTCAACGATGCAGAAATCGCTCCGCACGATCTGATTCATGTCCAGCACTGCGGTCTTAATGAACGGGTGATACATGAGCTTCTGTTTGCGTGTAGGAATAAATCCGAAGATGTTTTTCAGGCACAACGTTACGCCCGCCAGTGAGTGAGTCTTGAGCTTTGCAATATTAATGACATAATCATGATCGAACGTTTCCGCCGCAAACGGCATTTGCCGGGTG
>CAISVC010000629.1 GCA_903888815.1 uncultured Fibrobacterota bacterium | reverse complement strand
CCCAGTGGGTATGCCCTGCGAATCCTTCACGTCTTTCTGCACCACGATCTTACAGTTCTGCATCGATTCCTAACGCATAATTTTGGTTTAAAATAACCGGCGCACTGTCTCCCGAGCCTGCACTACCATACTACTTTCTGAGCATACCGGTCAATTCCATTGCTTATTTGTCCCAGGTAAAGACCGTGCGGCAAGGATTGCATATTCACCACCGTAGTGCCTTTTTTCAGGTTCCATCCCTTGATCTGCCTTCCCTGCGCATTATACAGAGTAAACACTGCGGCGGAACGTTTGCCGATTGCACCGTTTGGAACTTGTATTAAAAGCACCCTGCCGGTCTGCCGTATCACAAATGTTTTTATTTCCGGCTGAACGGCTGTCCTGAACGGATTTATTATCCCTGTGACTGGAGTTACAACCGAGGTTACCGTATCGCTGCCGGTCATACCTCCACTGCCTGCATTGACGACGATCCGTCCGGCCGTTGTCCTCGACCGCAGAAGGATTGATGCTATGCCGGCCTCTGCTGTCTGCGGGTTTATGCCGATGAGATCGCCCGGACCGCTTGCTATGGTGAACGTTACGCTGTTGGTTGCGGTGGGAATAGTCGTGCCGTTGGCATCCAGAATCGACGCGTATACGATCGCAATATCCGACCCGTCTGCCGTAAACGGAACATCGGCGGTGTCAATGACGATGGAAACCCGCGCTGCAGTTCCTGGTGTGGTGACTGAGTGTGTTGCCCGCACTACCCCTCCGATCAAACCATCGGCCCGCAAGGTCCCGGACTGGAATGAAGCGATAGTGAAGGAGAAGGTCGGGTGCTCCAGATTGGTGCCTGTCGCCGGAGACTGGGTGGCCACCAGGGTGCCGTTCAAATAGAGCGAAACCTGTTCGCAGTTGCTGAATACCGTAACCGGCCGCGCCGACGTTGCGGTCCAGTAGGAAGCGATGAAAACCATGGGCCCGCCCTTTGCCGTTCCGGGTTCGAGCGTGTCCCCCGGAGCCCTCTGGCTCTTGAAGAAATAGGCGGAAAACTTCGGGATGCGGAAAATATCCAGAACGCCCGACGTGGTAAGCGGATCATTGACCCATGTCTGATAGTCATACGCCGACCATAGAGCGTCACCGGTGAGCCAGGAAAGCGCCCTGTTCAGGCTCAGGCCGCTGGCGTGGTTTCTGGCCTGGGTCAACAGTGAAGCTTCCCCGTCGGAGCGTGAGACCCGGTCGGCGCACCCCGTAATAGGATTGCCCCAGACGCAGGGACCTATATCCCAGTCGCCGTACTCCGAAATCGAGCACGGCCGCGCACCGGCATAGGCACGGACGTTGTGCTGCGACGAAGAAAGGTACACGTCAAGGATATTGTTGCCTTCTTCACCGCAAGTAAACATCTGATTGCCCGGATACTCCACATGGGCGATCGATTGGGCCGAGGTAAGGTAAGCGGTGGTCGGGCCGGATTCATTGTGCATCGCTTCCCACAGGATCACCGAGGGGTGGTTCCGGTAGTAACGGATCATTTCCCGTAATGCGCCGGTGGAATTATTGATGAAGGTCGCGGTGTTATTGAAATACTGCCAGCCCGGCAGGCACCCCATTGCAAGGATGCCGAGCTTGTCGCATGCGTCAACATAACTCTGCGCCTGAACATAGTGCGACATGCGGACAAAATTGAACCCGTACTGCTTCATGCGCAGTGCATCGCGGTACTGTCCGGAGTTCGGCACCGCATTGCCGATATACGGGTAGCACTGATGCCGGTCGGCGCCCCTGAAATAAAACCGCGCCCCGTTGATCTGGAAACCGTTCGCTTTGCTGAAGGCAATCGTTCGGATGCCGATAGCCGTGCTGCAGGTGTCCGCCAGCCGCGCATTATCGTATACCTGCGAACGAACCACATAGAGGCTTGGGTGGTCGGGATGCCACAGCTGGGGATTGGACGCGGTCAGACTCTGAGAAAAGGTATAGGCTGCCCCGGCGGCGATACTCTGCGTATTTGAGGTCGTAGCAACCTGCAGGCCCCCGGTTGTCAGAATCGTGGTCGCAAGCACGCAGGTCCTGCCGGTGGTATATTCGTTGAGCACATGCGTGTTGACCTGTACCGTCGCCGAAGATGTGCTTACCGAAGGATAGGTTACAAATATGCCGCCCCCTCCGGTGATGTTCGCATACATTGCATTGGTGATATGCAGGCTGTCGGTCACCTGAAGCGCAGCGTTCCGGTAAAGTCCGCCGAAGTAGAGAAAATCCGGATTCGTGTTCCCCGGAGGGAAATTTGCCGAAGCGGTGTTGTCAAGCCGTGCCGCTATCACGTTGGAGACGCCGATTTGAATGTTGTTGGTAATATCAAGCACAAAGGGGGTATACCCGCCTAGGTGGGTGGTTATCAGCGTGCCGTTGACATATACCTGTGCGGTCTGCATTGCCGCCTCGAATTCGAGAAAGAGTTTCTTCCCCTGATAGGACGATGGCGGAGTAAACGTTTTACGGTACCAGCAAATCCCCACGTAATACGACCCGGTGTTATAATTTAACAGAATACTGTCAGGATGGGGCAGATACGCAGCCGGCCATGAAGCATCGTTATAGGAGGTTGCCTCAGCGCCCGTTACGTCTCCACGGTGAAACTTCCAGGCGTCGCTGAAACGTATATCCTGTCCCGCAGAAGCAGAAAAAATTATTCCTGAAAAAAGAACACAATAATAAACAACACTCCTCAGCCTTTTTGAAAAAAACATAATCCCTCCTTCAATGATTTTTATCAGCATCCCTCATGGTTTCAAATTCCCAATTACTATAAGGTAGTATAAATACCACACTACTGCAATTACAATATAATACAGGTGCCGAATAAATGCTCCGCCCTTATAATAAATACATTTTTATAGCATTTAACTTGTTGATTAATATAAATGGACGGTACTCCGTTTATCCCTAAAGTGCCTTCTTTGTTATTTCCTTTTTATCAGGGAAACAGAGCTCCTGAAATCTGCACTGGCGGCAGCCTGCAGGCGAAGGCTTCATG
>CAISVC010000628.1 GCA_903888815.1 uncultured Fibrobacterota bacterium | reverse complement strand
GCTCAAGCCTCAGGTTCGACCGTACGATCCCGACGTAATCCCACATGACCGATTGGATCTCGGTAAGATTGTGGGACAGCAGTATCCATTCTTCGTTGTCAAGGGTGCCGCTGTCGTCCCAGGCCGGGATGGCGCGCGGAGACAGTAAGGGCAATGAACGAAGTCCTGCAGATCCTGCATCATCAGCCGCGCGGCGTGAAAAAACGAGCGCTTCGAGAAGCGAGTTCGACGCGAGCCGGTTGGCGCCGTGCACGCCGGTGCACGCAACCTCGCCGCAGGCGTATAAATTGGTAATGCCGGTTTTTCCTTCCGTGTTGACCTGTACTCCGCCGCAGATGTAATGCGCCGCCGGGACGACCGGGATCTGATCGCGGGTAATGTCGATACCCAGATCTTTGCACTGCCGGTAAATATTGGGAAAGTGCTTTTTTGTTTCCGCAGGCGAAGCATTCCTGATGTCAAGATATACGCATGGCGCGCCGGAGAGTTTCATTTCGTTGTCGATGGCGCGGGCGACCGTATCACGCGGCGCCAGCGAAGCCATCGGATGATAGTTTTTCATGAATTCTTTTCCGGCAGCATCACGCAGCACGGCGCCGTGCCCCCGAAGCGCCTCGGAAATCAGGAACGAATGGGCGTGTTCGTGGAACAGCGTCGTCGGATGAAACTGAATAAATTCCATATTGGCGATGTTCGCGCCTGCGCGGTATGCCATCGCAAAACCGTCACCCGTGGCAATGGAAGGATTGGTCGTATGAAGGTACACGGTACCTGCTCCGCCTGAGGCCAGGCAGGTGATTCTGGACTGCAGGGGAAAGATCGTGCGCGTGATCGTATCGAGAACATAGGCGCCGTAACAGCGGACGGCGGAACCGGCCCGGCGCCGGAGGTGGTGGTCGGTGATCAGTTCAATTGCGAAGTGATGTTCATAGAGCCGTATCCTTGTATCGGACCTGACCAACTGCAGCAGTTTTTCCTCCACTGCCTTGCCGGTGAGGTCGTGCGCATGGACGATCCGGTTTCTTGAATGCCCTCCTTCTCTGCCGAGGTGAAGTTTGAAGGAATTATTTGCGCGGGAGAAACGGGAAAAATCAACGCCCCAGTCGATAAGCTCCTTGATGCGCAACGGCCCTTCCTCAACGACGATCCTGACCGCTGTTTCATTGCAAAGGCCCCGTCCGGCTGCCAGCGTGTCGCTCGTATGCATCTCGAAACTATCATCCGGGTCGAGGACGCAGGCGATGCCGCCTTGGGCGTAGTTGGTATTCGATTCGCTGTCCTGTTTCTTGGTGATGACGCCCACGGTCCCGTACCGTGATGCGTGAATGGCAAAGCACAGGCCTGCTATGCCGCTGCCGATGACGAGAAAATCGCATGAATTCGCCGGCATTATCGCCCTGTCTTTCCGGTCGCTGATTTTTCTATTTTTTCCCGCAATTGCTTTATCAATTCTCTGGCCTTCGGCGTCGCTTTCAGGCAAAGAATGCATTCTCCTGACCTGTCGAAAATGTAAATGTATTCCCTTTTAATGACCCAGAGCAGCAGCAGCCATACTATGCCGATCAGGGTAAAAATCTGAAGGCTGAGAAAGATCATCCTGAAAAGCAGGGCATGGGACATTTTCGTGAACAGAAAGAAAACAATGAAGGTGACAACCAGGCCGTAAATAACGCCGCTCCATTCGTTCGCGCCGCGGCGCACGGTTTTAATGTCCGGGTTGAGATTTGTGTAAAGGCAGTCATCGGTAAAATTCCGGACAATGTTTTTATACGCCATGACCAGTTTGTCGGGTTCCAGCGTTATGGTGCGTTTTGCAAGGCTTTCGTAGGGGAGCCGTTGAATAAAGGCCATGGCGGTTCCTTTCGTCACAGTGGTTTATCTGATTTTACGGACTAATGAGAAACTGATTTCAATTCTGCTTGAGTAGTAGGAGACCTTGCGGCCTGCGTCGCCGCTTTTTGCATTAAGCGCACCTTCGGTAAGGGTACCGCTGCGGGTCCTGAAAAGGGTGGACCACAGGCCGCAGCAGCTGATGCGTCCTTCGATACCGCCGTTTTTCGAAAGGTGCCGCAGTTTGGCAATGCCCGCACGCCACCCGAAGGCGATCCCTGATGCCGATACAGAATTCAGATGGTTTGCGATGCTGTCACGCGCCTCCGATAAACGGGTGTCGGAAGCGATATCCGGTACGCTTATGCTGTTTGTTTTGCTGACAGCGATTAACGGCGATACTGAGATGCCGATGAAAATATCCGTTCTGTCAGCTCCATCGATGGAAAAGTAGCGATCCGGGATTGCTCTGCCGTAGAGCAAGTCAAGCGTTATTGCGTACAGTCCCATGTTCTGGCTGATATCGATGCGGCGGCCTGCTGAATCAGGGCCTATTGACACGGATGACGTATAGCTTTTGGAGAGCATGGAAAAAGAGACGGCCGCGTCAAAGCGGTGTGTTTTTGCAAGACGGCTGAAACTGATTGTCAAGGGAAACATCATATTGTAGACATCCGGAGATTCTTTGGTATTGAACGCCAGTGGCAGCGTGTCGTCGATCTGCCGGACCGATGATTCCTGAAGCCCGAAATCGGCAAGCGATTGCGGCAGGCCGTTCTTCCAGAGTGAAAAAACCTGAACGCCGCCAAGCGACAGTCCCGCGCCTCCACCCAGGATGCGGCCGGATCGGACATCGAAGGAGTCTCTTGAGGCGATTTTTGCGGAGTCGTTTATTGACGAAGGCGCTTTCGGTACGACAGCATCGGATTTTGATGCAATCGCGGCGGAATC
>CAISVC010000627.1 GCA_903888815.1 uncultured Fibrobacterota bacterium | reverse complement strand
CACTTGTCAATTGTTTTCCTTCAGGCAAAACAGCTTGTCTTCGGCAAACCCTGTCGTCGTTTCAAATTTCGAATTTGCTTTTTCGAACTTAGTACCAAAGGAAAGGGCCTTCCGAAGAAGGCCCTTTGAATAGCAAACCTGCCTAAAGTTTTTTCTTATCCCCCTCCGGCTCCCCTTTGTTAAAGCGGGGAGTGTTTCAGGAAATATTCAATATCCCCCACCTTCTCCCCCTTCTGATGAAGGGGGAGGGTGAGAGGTAACGTTATTCTTCTTCGTAGACCAGGTAGAAGTTCCCGAAATAGGTCTCGGGCAGCTTTTGCTCGCCATAAACGATAAAGCACTGCATATTGGTCATATCCAGCGCTCTGCTGGCGTAGGAAGAATAGAGCCCTTCTATTCCGATATGCACTTCTTTATTCTCGCCCGGTTTCAGAGAAAAACTCGTTTCAACATAGTTCCTGCCCCACTTCGCGTAGGACTGCTTGTCTCCGAGAAGCATCATCCCGCTCCAGGGTTTATCGCCGGTCAGAAAAGCGTTGAACACCAGGTAGTTAAATTTTGACCAGTCAACGTTCTTCGTAAGCCCGTTGATACCGACATTGCCGGTAACTTTCATTCTCATTTTTTCTTTTCCGACGAGATGCTCTTCCGAAAGGGACTGCGAACCCATACCGTCGCCGGCATTAAACTGGTCGCCTTTCCCAAAATTCAGAAGCACTATCTTCTTCGCCTTATCAGAACCTTTTGCGTCTTCTTTCTTGGCTGCATCGTCCGCGGCCAGAACAACTCCGCAGGCAAGCAGCACCGCTGCCATTCCCAGCAATATTTTCTTCATGGTTTTCCCCTCCTGTGGGATTTTAGTATACAATTATTATACCACATTTTGCGCTTGCGGCATTAGATGGAAACAGTTTTATCAGCTTCTAAACTCAGTTTCAAAGTCTTTATGGCATCCTCATAGGTTGAAGGGTTATTTTTCCAGTCGCCGCATACAACCATATCCAGGAATATCCCGTCCTCATAATCATACGCCGAGTCCGGCGGATCTACTATCTCTTTTTTCTGATCTCCGGCCTCAACCGTCAGGATCCTGTCAAACAGGCTCAGGCGGTATAAACGCTTTTCGCCTATAATCGTTATGACATTGCGCCAGGAATCCCCCGCCCAGGAGTGGCAGTGGGAAGCGATCATGCCGCTCTCGAACTTCAGGCTAAGAGAGATAACTTCCTCTATACTGTAATTCCCTTCTTTTTTGTGCACCGGATTTGAAGCTAAACCGGACACGGAGGAAACTTCCCCGAAAAGATATCTCAGGAGGTCAAAATTATGCGTAGCCTGTTCCACAAGCAGTCCGCCGGTGATACTTTTATTAAACCTGGGAGCCGAGATTTCATCGGTCAGGCTGAGATTGCAGCTGTAAAGCGACTGGACCAGGTGTATTTTATCATCCTGCATCTGCTCCTTTAGTTTCTTTACCGCCGGAATACAGCGGAAGACATAACCGACCTGCACTTT
>CAISVC010000626.1 GCA_903888815.1 uncultured Fibrobacterota bacterium | reverse complement strand
GCTCGAACCCCCGACCCAGTGGTTAACAGCCACTTGCTCTGCCGACTGAGCTACACTCCAATAGGCTTCAACCGGAAAAAATCATCACTTTTTAAACGAACGATTACCGTATCAAGCAAAAAAATACATTTAAGACCCTGACGAGTCAAACCCTTCGCCGTCATGGACGGTATGCGCCGTACGGTTCTGGTTTTTGCAGAAATACTGTCGGGCTGGAATTTTCCATGGTTGAAAAAATTGCATCCCTGAGCCGGTCATACCCGGTCTGATTCGGATGGATTCCAAGGCCATCTCCGAAATAAAAAAACGTTGAGTCATACTGACCGTTGCTGCACAGTGTGTTGTTTGCATCCACCATAAAGATATGAGCGTCTGCCGAATCTCTGGCAGCTATTGCATCGGTGAGCCCCTGATTGAACGAAGGCAGCCAAAAATTAGGCGCATAAGACAGACCTGAATTCGGGTCTAACATTACTCCGTTCAGCACATAGATTCGGCTGTCAGGATTGCGCATTCTCATAACATCTATCAGCATTATCGCATAATTCAGTCCGGTAGGATTATACGAATCGTTCACACCAGTCATGAGCACCCAGATATCAGCGGTCAGTTGTCCTGCGGTGATTGCCAGCGCCCGGTATAGTTCAGACCCCGGCGCGCTGCAGAGCGCCAGCGACGAATCATCGATTGCCGATCTTTTCATAAAGTCAGTAATACCGGGGCCAACGGTCTTCAGCCGTTCATAGGGAGCGAGCGTTTTCCGCAGCGAGTCTAAAACGCCGCCTCTGAACCCGCCGACAATACCGTCTCCACCCATACCGGCCACGATCGAATGGCCTATAAAACAGATGCGATATTCCCGTATTACAATTATTGCGCCGCTCTTGGCGTGCGAATGTCCCCATGAATCCCGTGCTTCAAGCCGCCAGACGTATTGCCCGGGAGAAACACCCGCAACTTGAGTTGATTGATTTGTGCCTTGATAGACAAGCGAGAAAGCCGTGTCGGTTTCCGCTTTCCACCAGAGCGAATAAACGATCACGTCATTATCAGGATCATGAGTACTATAGGCGAATACAACCGCGCCGGAGGGAATTTTCTGCGGCAGTACGATGGTATCACCGGGAACAGGTGCACTGACCGCTATACTGTCAGGCGGCCGGTTAAAGATTACCATAAACGTATCTGCCGCCACAAGTCCATCATTGTCGCGACAGCCGGCGACGACTTTGACCGATCCCTTCCCGCTATAAAACAACATATGCGAGGAATCGGTGGTGCTGTCCTCCCAGCCTGCTCCGGAAAAATTCCAAAGATATTTAACGATCGTACCATTGGGATCCTTGGCATGACAGGTGATGGTCAGTGTGTCGGAACTAGAAATCGTCGTGTCGTGGATCGGCGCAATAATAGGCATTCCGGGTAATACGGTGACCAGTACTGTATCCGGGAGTGACTCAAGCGAATCGTTGTCAGTGACGGTAATGAGAACAAGATGAGTTCCAGCCTCTGTGGCATTCCAGTGCAGGGTAACGGTATCGCATTTCAGGGATTGCGGCAGCAGTCGTCCATCGAGCATCCAATGGTATTCGGCAATGGTGCCGTTGGTGTCCGAGGCCATGGCCTTCAGTTTCAGGTTCTGATCCGCAAAAATGGCTGTGTCCGCTGGATCAAGAGATACACGTGGACGTTCGAGTTTCACATGAATCATGACCAAATCGATGTTCGAGACAAAGCCGTCGCTATCGACGGCGGCCACCCGGACAGTATGGAAGCATTCGGCCCGGTCGCCGAACACCCACGAAAGTGTATCCGTTTGCGTCGTGAACCACATGGTTCCTGTTCCGTCAATTGACCAGAGATAATGATCGATAACACCGTCGCTGTCGCCCGCCTGCGCTGTGCACCTTACCGTATCGTTTATTTTAATCACCGTATCGGCGTGAAGCCGGACGTACGGGCGATGATAGGTCACCGTAATAATGGAGGTGTCTGGCAGCGATTGCACCGAATCCGCGTTGATAGCTTTGACCACAAAAGCATGCCGGCCCGTATCGGCGATCACCCAAACAGTTTTTACGGTGTTGCTGCTCGCGGTGTCCCATATCGGTGAAGCGTCGATGCGGTAGCAGTATTTGACGATACGTGCCGCCGAATCGCTGGCGGAGAGCGTGCGGATCAGCGTAGTATTGACCTTGACGGTCGTATCAGGGAGAGGCTGCAGCTGGGGGTGAGAACAGGATACACGCACGCTGAGCGAAGCGGGAAATGATGCAATACCGTCACTGTCAATCGCATGCACCGTGATAACATGTCTTCCCGTATCGGCGACACCCCAGACCCATGTTACCAGTATATCGCTGGTGGTTCTGCTCCTCAGTGAATCGTCGATATACCAGATATAATGGAGGATGCGGCTGTCCCCGGCGGTTCCTGCGATCCTGAACGAGTACGAAGCGTGGACAGGCACTGTCGTGTCTGCATGAATGGTAACTGCAGGACGGTGGTAAATTACATTGACTCGAAGGGAATCAAGGGGCGATTCCAGACCGTTTCTATCGATCGCCTTGATGACGATGAGATGATTTCCCGTATCAGCGGCCGAAAACACTTTCAGAAGCATGCTGTCGGAGGTGGTATCGGACAGCAGCGGGGAATCGATGAACCATATATACCTGACACCCCAGACGCTGGCCTCGGCTACCGAGACCTTGATTTTCAGCGTATCGCGTATCGTGACCGTTGAATCGGTCGTTACCCTGATAGGGAAAGGTGTGCGGCGGACAGAGGTAAGATTATCGCAGCAATAAAACAGGCTGAACACGATCCCAAGAACAACAGCTGTTGTGTGGACGGAACCATGCGACCATGGGCCGGAAAACCGTTTTCCCCATACCATAGTATAACCTCTTGTCAACCATGCTTTCTGGCATAGCATGGTATATTAAAATACAACAGGATCGTTTGCATGTTTCCCGTTTTTTTGCATGCGTACCATCAATATCGCCTGCTGCTGTGCAATAATCAGCAGCGGGAGGCTGATAATGAAATAGGAGATATCAAACCTGCTTTCAAAAAACGCACGGGTAAAATCGAGCCGGAAGATTGTCATTATAAAGGAGCACATTACGATGAGAAACAGGAGGATGCCGCTCCAGGCGATTCCTGCAAAGAATGTTCTGCTGAACCAGCCTGCTACGCATGCACATAATAAGAAAATCCCTCCCAGCCACCATGCCGGTAAAACAAGGTTTTGCACGAGAATCGGATTATACCGACAGAACTCCGCTGGGTGCCACAGGTAAAGAGGCAAGAGCGTTAGAATAAACACAACCGCGGTGATTGCCAGTAAAAAAAATGAACGGTTCCGGCCCAACGGTTTGGTCCGCAGCACCATGATAAGCGAAACAGCGAACGGTATGACGGCGATACTGCGTGTCGAAAGCAGAAGTCCGCCCATGAGACCGCCGATCAATAGTTGATGCCGGTTGGTCCATTTGCATTGATAATAATAATGCGCGACTCCTACCATGAGAACAGCGTTGACAAACAGCGTGCTTCGTGTGAAAACCTCCCATTGGAAAGGAAGGGAAAAAAACAGGCTCATAAGGCAGAACATTACCGCTCCAGGCATATCCTTAAAAATGCGAACCAGCAGAAAGGCTAAAAACAGGAAACCGGCAATAGAAAAATAACCGATTTCGTGAAGCCAATAGAAAGGAATAGCAAGCAAAAAGAGCACTGGAAATGGCCCTGGGACATTGTTTTCTGCTGAAAGGGGAGTATATGGATGCTGTCCGCTGAAAAAATTATCGAGCCATCCGGTTGCCATCAGCCAGCGATCGACCCTCAGATATTCCACAGCAATATAACGAAACGCAACAATCCAGAAAACCGCCATTGCTGCGGTAATCAGCCAAATACGCTTTCGTGTTGAGAAAGAACAGCTGCTTCGGGCGCAGAAAAACTGAAAAGCGGTGAACGCGATGAGATACCCGGTAATGAAAATAAGGGGGTGCGGCAGCCAGCGCGGAAGGTACTTGAAGGCAAAAAGCGCATTCACTGAAAGAATCGCCGCAGTAGAAACCGCAACCGCAATAATCGCTCTGCGCTGCTGCGTCATGACATTGTTCCCTGCCTCGGATGGAAAATGTTTCCGCCAGTACATTTATTTTACATAAACTTGGACAAGGCTGTCGATTTTCCCGGCCATGCGTAACGCCCCCCGGTAGTTCAGGTGGCTGCAGTCAAGCGCCTCACTGTCGGCAAAATCGTGATGACCGCCGTTGTTTCCGTCCCAGAAATGCACATATGCGTTCTGTTGTGCGAGGGAATCGATCCGTGCGATGACTTTTCCGAACGTCTGGCGGCTCGGCCCGTAACGCCCGATCATAACGCTTGTGTCGTAAAGGGGGTTTTCGGGCATAGTCACGATGATAAGCTGGATTTTCCGCAGGGCCGCTGCATCAGCGAGCGCCGTAAGGCAGGCGAGATTGCTCTGAACGACCTGATTATTAATGTCATAATCTCCCTTATCGAAAAGCGGCGTTCCCCATCCTGTTCCCGGGTTTTTATAAAGATCGCAGCCGTTCGAATCAAGGCCGGCCCAATCGGTCGAAGAAAACGCACTGCTGCGTGCAATGACCTGCGGCGGAAGGCCGGTGCGGTAGAAATTGTTCATCGTATCGAATTCATACCCTTTGCTCTGGTACAGGCCGTCGAGCCGGACAAACCCTCCCAGCGCATCGTCGATATCAAGAAAACCGGCGTTAAGATCCAGTACCAGCGCTTTGAGTGCCGGCGCATGCGGCAGCACATAGTCCCTCGCTACCACGATATCGACGAAAAAATCCGCAGCGCAGGTCGCCAGGTTGAGTGTCGGTTCTATCATACCGCTAGGATCCAGGCCGAAATGAATCGGTGAACTTCCCACTGCGACGCAGACAGCTTTTTCACGATAGTGCCAGAAAAGCCGCAGTTTATTAGCTAATACACCCTGTCCGGAACACTCAACCGGTATATCGTAAGCGCCGAACCAGCGGTAGGGATCGTTTACTTCAGAGACCTGTAACGGATCGATCCAGAGCGCCGGATAGGAAAAATTATTGCCGGTCGCGACCTTAAGATAGGTGGAGTCCTTGCAATTGATAATGTAAACGGCGTCCCCGGTACCTGAGGCGGGGTGGGTGACGGCAATTGCAAAACCGGGAGTATTCGACCATTTCGGGAAATCCCACTGATCGTATTCCGCAGGCTTCTCGAACCACTTCGCGACATGCTGGAATGTTAAAAGCTTTGAAGTACAGATGAAAATAACCTGATGAAAGCCGTACGGTTTGCCGAGAAGCGCATTGACCTG
>CAISVC010000625.1 GCA_903888815.1 uncultured Fibrobacterota bacterium | reverse complement strand
CGCTGGCGGTTCATACCGAATCGCAGTCCCTCAAGCGAAAAGCCGGATTCAATCTGGATTGGAAATTTACACAGGGAAATCCGGCGAACGCGCAGGCGACCACGTTTAATGACGCCGCCTGGGCTGCCGCCAACATCCCCCATTCGGCGTCCTACGATCCCCCGACCGTTTCCGGCGATACGGGGCACTACAAAGGAGATTGCTGGTATCGGAAGACGTTTACCTGCCCGGCAAACGCCCAGCGCGTATTTCTTCAATTTGATGCCGCCATGCAGACCGCTACCGTTTTTGTTAATGGAACGCAGATCGGTATCCACGATAACAGCGGCTACACCGGATTCTGCTTTGAAATAAGCGATCAACTGGTACGGGGTGCGAACAACTGTGTAGCGGTCAAGCTCAATAACCAGAAAAGCCTGGAAATACCTCCCGGGGGCGTCGGCGCACGGCCGGACTATTGCCTCTTTTCCGGAATCTACCGCGACGTATGGCTCCTCTTTAAAGACAGCGTGTACATCCCCTATTGCGGCCAGCGGATTTCAACGCCCACGGTTTCGGCGACCAGCGCCACGGTCCGCGCCCGAACGATGGTCGTCAACAGCTCCACGTCCGCGCAAACCTGTCAGGTGACCGTCACGCTGAGGGATTCGAGCGGCATCACGGTTACCACTCAATCCGGGCAGCAGTCGATTGCCGCAAACAGTTCGTACGAATTCGACATGACCACGAGCGCGATAACCAATCCCCGCCTCTGGTCACCTGCCCAGCCCTACATGTACTCTGTCTTGACCCTGGTTCGCGTGGGCGGGATCGTGGTCGACAGCATCGTGGAGCCGTGCGGATTCCGTTCGATCACCTGGAGCACGACCCAGGGACTTGTGTTCAACGGCGCACGCCCGCAGGTACGGGGCGTTTGCGCTTCGCAGTTCATGGGATGGATAGAAAACGCGGTACCGGATTCACGGTTTGCAAAGGAAGTCCAGAAAATCAAAGAGATGGGCGCAAGCAGCATCAGGTGCGCGCACTACCCGCGAAGTCCGGCTTTTTATGATGCGTGCGATAAACTCGGTATGCTGGTATATGTCGAGGTTCCTACATGGGGATACGAAAATCCCCCGACAATGCCGCCGGCCGCATTCTGGACACGGCTCAACAACTGCACGCGGGAGATGGTCCAGGTAGGAATAAATCACCCCTGCATTTACGCGTGGGGACTGTACAACGAGGCCCAGCTCGATTTTACCGCAGGTATCAGACCCATGATCGCCACGGCAAAAAGCCTCGATTCCACGCGGGCGGTCTCGCTTGCAAACAACACGATCCTCCCGCAAACGACGCTGACCGATATCGTAGGGTTGAATTACATGACCAGCTACAGCAACAACAACTTCGCAATTATCAATACCGAATTCCATGGAAACTGGGGATTCGAGGAGATCAGGGGCAGTCCGCAGGACCTTGATACGGTTCACGCGAACCAGGCATGGAATGACTGGGTTTCCGTATCCAATGCCGGGCCGCGTCTTGCAGGCGGGCATCTGTGGTGCTACCGTGACTACTTCTCATCCTGGTGGCAAACCCATCAGGGAGTGGTGGACCATCTGAATATCCCTAAAAATTCCTACTTCCTGTTCCGCAGAAACTGGACCAGCACAGCGCCTGATTTTCCCGTGAGCGGGACCGCCACGAAAATAGACCTGGTTGCGGACCTGACAACGCTCAAGGCGGATGGTTCGGATATCTGCCAACTGGTAGCAACACTGCGCAATGCCGCCGGAGCCTGCATCAATCAGCAATGTATAATCACCTTTTCTATCAGCGCGCCGGCATCGGCGACCATCTTCGGGTCGCCCAGCATAGCGGTCGCAGGCGGTCGCGCAGGAGCGATTCTGAGAACGACCAGAACGCCGGGGCAGATTACCGTTATTGCCACCGGAAGCTGCGCCGTGACTCCCGATACCGTGTACCTGACCAGTTCCCCGGTGGCCGAATCGTATTATGATGTTCCTTCAAAAATTATTGCTCCTTCGCCGATGCTTGCAGCCGATGCCGCTGCCCGGTTGACCATTACACCTGTTGCCAAAGGCTTTGCGGTCCGCTGTCCAGCAGGACGCGATGGGACGCTCAGGGTTTTCAATTCCCAGGGCAGAGTGCTGGCCTCATTCGCGGCAAAAAGCGGTGCGACCCTGATTGTCAGCCGCGAGTCTGTCGGAAGCGGAATCGTCTACCTGGTCTGGGATAATTCGCAACAGCGTATCGTCAAAAGGCTCTATTCTGTCAACGGGGTCGGAACTATGACGGAGCGATAGCGCCGGTACGGTTTCGAGACATTCGGAATCCCGATCGATACAAAGGCCGCACAGAAAAGTGCGGCCTGTTACTTTTCAGCTCTGTCCGCATGCGAATATTGATGACCGCAGTCGCGAACAATGTCTTTCTGTTTTGCCTGCCCGTGCTTCTATGTTATGAGGTCAAGAGCAAAATCCTGCCTCCTGTTTTTTTATTCAGATCACGTCAAAATTCTTATTCGTTCATTGTCTTGGTAATTATAGTTTCGTTCAGGCTT
>CAISVC010000624.1 GCA_903888815.1 uncultured Fibrobacterota bacterium | reverse complement strand
GTCTGCTTGATGATCTCGACCCATCGGATGAGATCAATGCCTGCAGTATCGTGGTGCCTGCCATAGTTGACGGAAAAGAAGAGCCATGGCTGGTCATGTTTAAGAACGAGACGCATAACCACCCGACCGAGATTGAACCGTTCGGCGGTGCCGCCACCTGTCTCGGCGGCGCCATACGCGATCCGCTGTCGGGCCGTTCGTATGTGTACCACGCCATGCGCGTGACCGGATCGGGCGACCCGCGGCGAAAAGTGGAAGAGACCCTCCCGGGAAAACTGCCGCAGCGAAAGATCACGACACTCGCGGCGCAGGGATACAGCTCCTACGGTAATCAAATCGGCCTTGCCACCGGCATGGTTTCCGAAGTGTATGATGAAGGGTTTGTCGCCAAACGAATGGAAATCGGCGCCGTTATCGGCGCAGTGCCTGCCGCGAATGTCCGGCGCGCTGCTCCTGCCGCGGGTGATATTGTCCTGCTCGTGGGCGGCCGTACCGGCCGCGACGGGTGCGGCGGTGCCACCGGTTCATCCAAGGAGCATAACGAGCAGTCGATCCAGACCTGCAGCGCCGAAGTGCAGAAAGGAAATGCACCAACCGAACGTAAAATCCAGCGCCTGTTCCGCGACCCGGCCGTGGCACTGATGATCAAGCGGTGCAACGATTTCGGCGCCGGCGGCGTTTCGGTCGCCATCGGCGAACTCGCACCCGGACTCGAGATCGATCTTGACGCGGTACCAAAAAAATATGAAGGGCTTGACGGAACAGAACTCGCCATTTCGGAGTCGCAGGAGCGTATGGCGATCGTGATTGACCCTGCCGATCTTTCCGCATTTCAAAAAGCCGTTGCCGAAGAGAACCTTGAAATGGCGGTTGTGGCACGTGTCACTGATACACAACGCCTGCGCATGCGCTGGCGCGGAAAAACTATCGTCGACCTTTCACGGGATCTTATTGATACCAACGGTGTACAGCAGGAAAACAGCGTAACGGTTGCCGCTCCGGCAGCCGGGGACAATTTTTTCGCTGACACCGTCCTGCCTGAACTGCACGCCGAAAAGGGTTCTCTCAAAGAAGCCTGGCTCGCCACAATGGCCGACCTCAACGTCTGCTGCCAGCGCGGGCTCGTCGAGCGCTTCGACAGCACTATCGGCGCGGCGTCGGTGTTCCTGCCTTTTGGCGGGAAATACCAGGCTACGCCGGCTGAATGCATGGTGGCGAAGCTGCCCCTTATCAAAGGAGAAACCGTTACCGGGACCACCATGAGCTGGGGATATTTCCCGCGGCTTTCGGCATGGAGCCCGTTTCACGGTGCTGTGTATGCAATCATCGACGCTACGGCAAAAATCGTCGCCGCGGGAGGCAACCATAGGACTGTAAGGCTCACCCTCCAGGAGTATTTCGAAAAACTCGGGACTGACACGGAAAAATGGGGAAAGCCTTTCGCTGCGCTTCTTGGTGCGCTCCGCGTCCAGCAGGCCTTCGGGATTGCTGCCATCGGGGGCAAGGACAGCATGTCGGGTACCTTCAAAAACATTTCTGTACCTCCCACCCTTGTCGCATTTGCGCTCACTGCCGTTGATGTACGTGCCATGATCTCTCCTGAATTTAAAAAGAGCGGCGACACCGTGGTATTGCTGCCGGTCCGCCGCGATTCGGCGGAGATGCCTGACTTCGGCCGCATTGATAAAACGTATTCAGCAATCCATAGCGCCATAGGAAAAGGGGCGATTGTTGCCGCGCATACGGTTCGCATCGGCGGAATCGCTGAGGCCATAAGCAAAATGTGCCTGGGCAACAGGATCGGCTTTATGTTTGCCGGATCGTTTGACACATCGCGGCTGTTTTCTCCCGACATTGGTTCGCTTATCGTCGAATTGAATGATAATAGTGAT
Organism: uncultured Fibrobacterota bacterium; assembly: GCA_903888815.1. Lineage (GTDB taxonomy): Bacteria > Fibrobacterota > Chitinivibrionia > Chitinivibrionales > Chitinispirillaceae > BOG-1184. The sequence continues at coordinate 1,968 of CAISVC010000624.1, read as the reverse complement.
TTTAAAAAGCTATTCAGCGGCGTTGAAACGGTCACGCTCGGTTCGACGACCGATGCCCCGGCCATTAAAATCGGCGCTGCTGTTATTGCTATCAGCGAAATCGAACAGCACTGGGAAGCCCCGCTTGAAAAAATATTTCCCTCCAAGACACCACAGCTTTCCGTTCACTGCAGCAGTTCCGTGTGCACCGATCGTCCTATCAAACGTACCCATCAGGCACGGATAGCGCGGCCGAAGGTGTGCATTGCGGTGTTTCCCGGAACCAATTGCGAATACGACTCGGCTCGGGCGTTCGAAAAGGCCGGGGCAGAACCGCACCTGTTCATCATGCGCAATCTTTCATCGGCTGACATCGACGACTCGATACAACGCATGGTACGGCTGATAAAAAACTCGCAGATCCTTATGATTCCCGGAGGGTTCAGCGCCGGCGATGAACCCGACGGATCGGGAAAATTCATTGCCGCGTTTTTCCGCAACCCGCACATCAAGGATGCAGTCACCGATTTTCTCCACAAACGGAACGGGCTCATACTCGGCATTTGCAACGGATTCCAGGCACTCATCAAACTGGGGCTCGTTCCCTATGGCGAGATTGCGCCCATTGAACCCTCCAGCCCCACGCTTACGTTCAATACCATGGGCCGCCACATTTCGCGCATGGCGTATACACGCATCACCTCAGTAAAGTCACCGTGGTTTGCAAAAGTTAATGTCGGCGATATTCACGCGATACCGATTTCGCATGGCGAAGGCCGTTTTGTCGCTCCAGAAGCACACATAGCCGGACTCTTTGAGAATGGACAGGTGGCAACCCGGTACGTCGATCCGGACGGGAAGTTTACCGACGACTATACCGGCAACCCCAACGGCTCGCACGGCGCCATCGAAGGCATCACGAGTCCAGACGGCCGTGTGCTCGGCAAAATGGGCCATTCCGAGCGCAAGGGCGATTATGTGGCAAAAAATATTTATGGCGACAAGGACCAGAAGATTTTCGAGTCGGGAGTTGCGTACTTTCAATAATCAGCTATGCCGCACGGGTGCCCTGTGTGACCTCTCACGCCTTTGGGGTCGGACCTTCGTAACATATTGTTTTTCATCAAGTTGACCTTAAAAAATGGCTGTTTTCACCCCTTAAAGCACCATTTTCGATACCAAAAACACCCCCATAAGCACTTCTTGGCTCTTTTAAAAAAGATACACCGGTATCCTCTTTGATTGTTCTATCCTTTACCGTGATGCCGAGCCTTTCTCTGATCCCTTCAAGAAACTTCTGGTTGCCTACCGCGACCGCTTCACTCCATCGGCTGTCCCGGCCTTGAGAACTCCCAGATGAAACAGCGGCATCCACAAGCCTCCGGTATTCCGCAAGAAAATTCTCCTGCTTCTGGAAACCGAAATAAGAAACTACCTTCTCATTATCAATCACCCGGTACCTGCTGACCGGCTCCATGATCTCGTTGTACCCGCAGTGAGGCCACTCCGACGGGTGCGTGACCACGCCCGCCCTTACCATGTTGCAATCAATATACAACATGCATTGCCATAAATAATCCTGCGTGTCAATCGCCGTCGCGTGGTACCGGTCTTCCCAGAAAGCACCGTTGCGGCCCTTGCGCTCATTGTATTCCTGGCCGGTCCGGCCTGCCGTTAACTGCATGCTTTTGCTGATACAATCCTTCTCATTATCGATCACCAGCAGGTGGACATGGTTGCAGGTGATCATGTAATTCAGGATGCACAGGCCGAACCTCTTGCGGGCCTCATAGAGCCATTTTCTGTATGCGTCACGGTCATGGGAGAATTTAAGAAGAAACTCGCGCTTGTGGCACCGATGGGTGATGTGCCAGACGTATCCTGGAGCAAAATACCGGTTTGCACGGGGCATAGAATCAAAATATCTGCTGCTCTTATTTCTTAACAACACTAAAATGAGGGCAGAAAGGTGGCTTTAAGAAGTAAAAG
>CAISVC010000623.1 GCA_903888815.1 uncultured Fibrobacterota bacterium | reverse complement strand
AGGTAATACCTCCACGATAAAATACCACGAGATTATACGGGTCTGCATTCCAGTTGTTGAGCACGTACTGAAACACCGGTTCAGTGCAGCCCCCCGCGATCGAGATTATACTTGTTACCAGAACAGTGCCGCATTGAAATCGTGCCAGTCCTTTCATGCGCGACCTTTATCTGCACATTAATATTTTCTGCGTCACTGCCGCATGCGGGGTCCGCAGGGAAATCAGATAGATTCCCGCCGGAAGAGTACGATAGTTCCAATTAAAAGTATGTGTACCGGCTCCGCCGGCCGCGGTCGAGGCGAACAAAACTTTACCTGCGGCATTTACCATCATTACACGTACATTTTCAAAAGGCGGCAGGTTGCTCACATGAACCGAAAGAGTATGGGCGCTGCGTGAAAGGAAGAGCCGCGGCTCCGGCACGGGCGCATTATTGTTTCGTCTGCCGGACATGGTGACCTGGCTGTCGACCGGCATGGCGGCGGTCGAAAGGAACGACAGCGAGGTCTGGATCGAGTACCCGCACGTGCAGCCCGAGCTATACTCCGGAATGTTAAGCAGGCCGCCGGCAGGGACGATGTTGATCCAGCAACCGGATCGGGAGACGGAAGTGAGGTAGTCCAATGCATTGGTGGCAATATTACAGGCAACGGGATTCCCACCGCGATAGTAGAAATTGGTTGCGGTAGCGCTGATCTGACTGCAAGCATGGCCGCCCCGATTAAAGGTCCAGTTGACGTTTGTACCGGTGGAGATGTTTACGCAAACGCCGGCTTGATAACTGGCTAAATACAGGTTATTGCCGACCACCACGGGATGCCCATCCTGGTCTCCGTGGTCTCCATTCGTACCGCTGGTCGTCGTCACGGATCTTGTCCACTGCGGACCACTCCCATCTGCCCCGTTGAATGACCACACCGTATAGGCCGCGTTATTGCCTTGATTGTAAGAACCGCTGATAAGTGCCCTGTCATTCACATACATCATATAAATGCAATGCTGCAGCGAGCTCAGATTGACCGCTCTGCGGAAAACTTCAGCGCCGGTCTGCGCATTGAGCGCAACAAGGTTGGTCGTGCCGTTTCCGAGAAGCGTACTCAGCTGGAAGCGGCAGGAGTCCGATGTCTTTGTCGCTGCATTGGTGCTTTCAAGGAAAATCACCCGGTTATTCACGTTAAGAATCGTAGAATTGATGACAACGCCCGTGCTCGGAATATACTGCCATTTTTTAATTCCGGAATGGCGGTTGAGTGCAAAAAGATATGAGCTTACCACCCATGGTCTGTTGTCAAAGTAGGACTGGTAGTCCATTTCAAGGGAAGCGTAACGGATAACATGGTTCTTTTCCGCACTGCCGAAAATCAAACTGTCGGCAAGCGTGTCGACAAGAGCGACATATCCCCATTGGAAGGTGGTGCCAAGACCCACATCGGGAACCGCAAGCGTCACCGCGGTGTTCCCTTGCCTTGGTGTCAAGGCAAGGCACTGTGTGCCGGACGCAATGTAGAGATAATCACCGGCGACCGCCATGTTGCCGGCGTCCCTGAATCCCGGCATGCGCGATGAGTTCAGGACCGCCT
>CAISVC010000622.1 GCA_903888815.1 uncultured Fibrobacterota bacterium | reverse complement strand
TTGTCCGCGGTGAAGTTGCTGGGGACGATGCTGAAATTGTCATTGGTATGGATTGCCAGCCATACCCCCACGTTGTCAACAAAGACATTGTAGTACAGCGAAATATTCGAAACCGCCTGACCCGTGCCGCCGCCCTCAAGAATCCCATTGGCACGATTAACGTAGTTGTGGTGTATCTTGACTCGAGCAGCAGCCAACCATATCTCAAACGCCCCGCCGTCGGTACCGTAGTCGTAGGAGGGTTGGGTGCACCGCTCTATCCGGTTGTAGGATGCTTCTATATCGGATGCACTGGAAAAATTGATCGCCCGCGCGCCGCAATCATTATCGCCGCCCGGATTGTTTACGCTCATGTGCAAATCATGGATATAGCAATGGGTGATCAGATGGTTGCTCCCTCCGAGCCAGAGGCCTTCCCCTACTCGCGTTATCTCCAGATTCCGGAAAACGCCATAGGAGCTGCCGGTAGACGCGTTAACGCCGTCATTCCCGGTTACGTTCATGTTCAGACCATCAAGCAAGAATCCGTCAAGAGTGACGTATTGTGCGCTCACGGTGACGATATTACCCCCGGAATTGCCGATGACCGGCTTTGCGCCCGTTCCGTAGCTCGTATACACGACCGGGTTGCCACTGGCGCCTGAATTGTCAAGACCCAATTGTCCGGTCCAGCTCCCACCGCACTTGAATTTGATGGTATCACCGGCCTGAAAGGTGGCCCCGTTGACTTTTGCCAGCGACTGCCAGGACGTAGCATCCGAGGTACCAGATCGCGAGTCGGAACCGTTCTGACTGTCGACATAATATGCGGCGGCGCACAACGGCATTAACAAAGCGGCGACAATGGAAATTGAAACTGCCAACCGAATCGTATGACACATAGGCTCCTCCCATCTGAAAGTTTTTTTTCGAGAGCGGACAGGTTATGCTTAAAACTGATAGGTATTTTTTTTCGGGTGCGGGCGGTTGTATAACAATAGTTTCTTTACAGGCGCCCATATTTTCATCTGTTTTCCCTGCCTTCGCCGGAGCGGCGACGCGAGACTAGATTATCATAAAATTGAAAAATTGCAGTATCGTTCGTATCTTATTTCCTGACCTCCGCTCCCAGAATAGTCCCCGAATAGAAGGAAATGAGCTTTTTCACCAGTTTCTCTCAACAAGTCTTTCATTTTAATCCGGACTCTCCGGATTGAAAAATGAGAATATCTACCCCTTGTATAATTTATTACAAGTCAATCACTTCAGATCCGCCACGATTTTCGTAAAGACCGCTTTACCCTGCCATGAATGTTGCAGCAGGTAAATTCCTTTTCCGAGCGTTCTTGCCAGCTCTTTCGCATTAATCACTTCTGCCTCAGAGCGAACGCTCAGCAGACGACCATTAAGGTCATAAATCTTTATCGTTCCGTATCGCCGACCATTAACCGCCGCTCCATTCAAATAGCCATTATTGCGGATGCCGACGGCGCCCGTTCCAAAAGCAACGGCATTACTGCTGCCGGCTCTTACGACATGAAGCGCGCTGGCAGGACCGGTTACGACAATTTGCACGGTGGTGTCCTGGAACGGAGAAAGCGTAAGGGTCATGAAGTTCTGCACCGTTCCATCGACGGTGACGGAAACCTGCTGGCTGCCCGTGGTCGGGCCGATATTCCTCACGTTGACATTGAGCGTACAGGCAACGGTAGCTCCGCTGGTAGTGACGCCTTTGACTTTCAAAAAATAATACTGATAGTTCGGCGCCATAGACGCTGTCAGCAAGGCCACACACTGGTCATTGACGCCGCCATACAGCCGTAATTGCTCGACGCCGCTGACCGTATCCCTCACAATACAGGTTGCGAACATGGGTCCGGTGTGATAGACCAGGGGGTCCCAGCTTCTGGTTCCGCCTTCATTGCACCCCTGTTTGTGACCTGGATAGGTGGGAAAAATCGGAAGCCCTGCTTCCCCTTCCTGTACAATTGTCCAGGGTTGGGTTCCGCTCACAATGAGCGCGTTCCAGCCTGCGTCGTCCGCGCCGACATATCCCAGATCGGTGCAGCCGCAATAGAGCACCATGATATTGCCGTCAGGCATCACAAACGATCCTCCGCAGGGACGGCCTTGGTTGGACCACATATATGCCCTTGATGGCAGCAATTCCGTTCTGCGCTCCACCCATGTCTGCAGATCATTGGAAAAAGCCAGATACGATTGCGGAGGGGTCATGTACTGTTCATCAAAGGAGATATAACGGTAATTCGTTCCGTTGTAATTGACCGGCTGAAGCTTCCCGGGATAATTCTGGACATCGATGACCTCGCCTTTAAGGGCGTTCGCCAGGCCCGATGTCGCGCTCCAGCCCGGCACGTTGTTCCAGGTACTGAAGTTCAATGCCGGCGTGGAATACTGCCAGTTTCCATGTCCGCCATTAAGAAAAAGTATGCGGCCATTGGCAGGATCATGACAAGATACCACATCGTCAACCCAGGGGAAAGAGGTCGCAAAGTATATCGAATCCCAACCCGCAATTCCATTGAGCGAATGAACAACGCCGGTGCCCCCGCCGCCAAGGCACCTGGCAATCATGTGCCAGATTTTTCCATCCGCGGACTGCCATTTCCAGACCTGGGGATTGGAAGGTCCGCACGGATAGTTCACCTGCCCGGGTCTCGGAATCAGGACCGGGTCGCTGGGACATTGATTGACCGCAGGATTTACGCGGGCAGGTGTGGGCTTCCACGGAAGCACCCACTTGTCCACGGGATACTTGATGGTGAAATCATCGAACATCACTGCGCCGACGGCGGTTGAGATGGCCACCAGAAGAGGATGTTCGGGGGTTTCCAGCACCCGCCCGGTCACCCGGTCCTGCACCAGCAGGTTGCCGTTCGCGTCTTCCAGCTTGGTCAAGATGCACCGGGAACGCCGCGAAAAAAAGACTTTCAGGCGGTATTTCGTGTTGGTATTTATGGTGCCGGATGCCTTATCGGCGATATACCATATGTTAAACCCGTCAACCTGCGTCTCGCTCCAGGTACCTGCTGGACGATCTGCAGTCGGTATCATTGTCGTATAGGAATAGCTGCTTCTCTGATAAATAGCAATCCTCCCAAGATTCGGCAGGACCATTGCATATACCCAGTTCCCGTTTTTGAGCGCGAATCCGACCCCTGCCCGCGATGTTTTATTGACGAAACTCATAAGCACCGATACGCACGCTTCTTCGTCCTCCATCGATATTCCCGGATCACAGGCATAGCTGTATGAGGGTGAATTCGCCTGCGTGGTTTGAAGCGAATAGGTGCCGTTAAGAGGCGTAGTACCGGTCACTGCAATTCCGCTCGACACATACCCGCTCAGGTCATTGCTTTCAAATCCGTCGGTTGCCTCCCATGGATGCACCACCCTGCTCGCTATGAAAAATTCAAATGTGCTGGTGGAATTGGTAGAACCCTGGCTTGCTGCGCCTACCGCGACTACCATCCATGTGTGAAAGCCATTGGTAATTGCAGTGGCGGGCCGAAAGGTCGTTGCGGTGATGACCTCCGGTCGTTTTACTCCATCGATCCACACTTCGTAGCTTACGGCTCCGGTGCTTGCCTGCCAGGTAAAAATCGGATAGCCGTTGGGCACCCACGCATTTTTCGGCGCCACAAGGTCAAAGGCGGCAGGCGCCGCAAGGAGCTGGAATGCAAGAAAAAACAGCGAAAGGAAAAAAGCCGGTTTCGCCGAAGTATGACGGGCGGTGGGTACATGATTGTGGGTCTGGAAAAAAAGGTCTGAATACGTCGCTTGCATAAAACCTCCCCTTCATTGAGTGTTTAGAACAGCATTAATATAGTTAAGCTATCTGACCATTCCTACGAGCGCCGAATGCATCGAACCGCTCGTGCTGACCGTTATGAAATAGATGCCCGACGCGAGAGATCTGCCATGCGCGTCCAGGCCGTCCCAGGAAACCTGGCTGGTTTTCGCGTGCAATCCGCCCCGCACGATCGACCGTACGATGCGGCCGTCTACCCCGCAAACGAATATCTCACGGACTTTTTCGTCGCTGCCCAGCGTAAACTTCGCAAACGGTACGGCTCCAGAGGTGTTCCTGATCGTCAGAATCCGGCTACCGCCGATCGCCTGTCCGCGAGAAAAGAATTTGATTCCGATGAACGTCGAATCGAGCGAAAGTGCGAATGTTTTCGGCTGATAGGGTTTGATGGGGAACGAAAAAGTGTTGGCCTGAGGCGCAATGGCGGCCTTCACGTCTTCCATTCCATTGGCCTCGCTGCAGGAAGTGACGAGCGCGCAGAACGAGATCGCGGCATTCTGCGAGGCAACACCGGATACTTCACGGATGCGGACTATGATGGAATTCGATTTCTCGGCCTTTTTCACCGTCATGACCGTTGCAACCGCGGGATCGGTTCGCAAAAAGCTGAATGTTTTCCCCATCGTTCCCGCGTGAGCGGTAGTTTGGAAAGCGATAATCGGCTGGTTGAACCGTTGCCCCGTCGCTACGGTACCATTCCGCCAATCGCCCTGATGAGATGAAATTCCATAACGGAACTGATGGCTCAATCCGAGATCGCCTTGGTA
>CAISVC010000621.1 GCA_903888815.1 uncultured Fibrobacterota bacterium | reverse complement strand
GCAGCCGCAGTGAGGCGAAGCGTGTTCTCCGTCCCTATGGCGGCATGGCGTTTTTCGGTCTGAACGATACGTATCGTAAGGGCGCGATTATCGGCGCCGGCGAATGGACGCATTTTTATACCAATACCCAGAACAACCCTTATTGTCCTGACCAGTATGTCAGCGGCGGTTCGTCGCTCAGACTTCAATGGTTCGGCCAGCCGGGGCCCCGCAACCGCGTTGACCGGCACAACAGACCGCCTGCCCCCTTGTGGAAAGACGGCGTCATGTTTGTTCCCGGAGAGAACTGGCTTACTGCGGTGGATGCCTATAACGGTGCGATTCTCTGGGACAAGGCGGTCCCGCTCTCGTCGCGGTTGCCGGGCCAGTCCGATGCAGGACCGATAGCCGCTGCCGGTGATTATGTCTATGTTGCTGCGGATAACAGATGTTGTGGCTTTACAGCGCGGGAAGGCACGGCCGCACTGACGCTCCCGCTGCCAAGCTTCGGAACGTCGGTACTATATGCCTGGGGATACACTGCCGTGGTCGACAGCATCCTTTTCGGCAGCGCGGTAAAAAATCATCTTAACCGGACCGCTACCCTGGCGAATGACTATATCGCCTACTTCGATAACGAACCGTGGGTCGTCAGCGATTATCTGTTTGCGCTTGACCGTTACTCAGGAGTCAGGAAGTGGCTGTATACGCCCGCCAGCGGCGTCATCATCAATACCAGTATCGTGATCGCCAATAACAGAATCATGTTTCTTGAGAGCTCGAATGCTGCGGCGAGATCATCGGACTCGTGCCGGCTTCCGCTGGGTACGCTTCTGGGGAACGGCACCACCTCCCTTGTTTCCCTCAATGCGCAGAGCGGGAGTCAGGTCTGGCGAAAAACTATCAATCTCAGCAGGATTGTCCATGCGATCTATATGCTCGATTACAACGGAAAGTTGATCGTCAACGGTTCGTATAACCAGGGTTCAACGCTCTACTATGACGTTTCCGCATTCAATGATGCTGACGGCAATGCTTCGTGGCCGACACTCTCGCTCTCCACCGGGCTGGGAACGAACTTAAGCCATGGAGAGCAGAACGCGCATCCGGTGGTTGTCGCAGACCGGCTCTTTATGATATGCGGCGACCCGGTCGGCCTCTGCGTTAATGTTGCCACCGGGCAGCGAGTGACGTGGACGTTCAATCGCGGCGGCCACAGCTGCGGGATCGCGAGCGCATCGAACACACACCTGTATTACCGCGGCTCGGAACCTATAGCGTGCAACATTACTTCGAATGCTCTTGACCGGCTCACCGCCGCCGCCGCCTCGCGTCCGGGCTGCTGGATCAATATGGTTCCTGCCGGCGGGCTCCTTAACATTCCGGAGTACAGCTCGGGCTGCACGTGCGGCTATTCGCTCCAGACGTCGCTCTCGTTCCTTTCAACGGCGGCCATGCCGGTCGATAGCCTTATAACCGGAAAGGGATGGACGGGGGGCATTCCCGCTGCGCCGCCGGAGCCGGAAGTCGCCCTTTCACGCGGAGCCGGAATTATTTTTATCCGGGTTGATAATCTCCTCGCGACGGAAAGACTCACGGTGCGCGTAGTCAATGCTGCGGGCAGGATCTTGTTCACCGCATCCGCAGCGGCGAATACGAACAGGCCGCAGGTATTTCAGTGGAACTCCCGGCGTCTTGCCGGAGGGCTATACCTGATATCGGTACAAACCGCGCATCACACAATTTCCCGGAAGATGCTTATCTGTAAATAAATGATACACGCACAATAAGCGGTTATTGCAGGGAGGCAGTTTTATGAGAAACGATACGCTGCATGATACGTCCCGGCTGACGATGGTGAAACGTTATATGTCTTTTTCCGTGGCGCTTATCGCACTGGCCGGGCTCGCGGGAGCCCAGCCGGTTCCCGTTGGGCACTGGACTTTTGATAATGCATCAAACCTCCTTGCCGCTGCCGTCGGCAATCCGCTTGCGCTCACCGGCACGCATACTGCAATTGCCGGTCCTGGGGCGGGCAACGGCGCGGTCAGGCTGCCGCCGGGAAGCTATTACACAATGACCCACGGCATTGCCGCGAACGGCGGCGGGACAAAAGTCAACCAGTGGACCCTGGTTGTTGACATGCGGGCCCTGCACATCGGCCACTACATGACTTTTTTTCAAACAAACCCTGCGAACAACGATGATGCCGACTGCTTTATCAACCCCGCCGGCCAGGTCGGCGTCACGCAGACCACCTACTCTTCGCAGACCGTGACCGCTGGCAAGTGGACCCGCTTCGCGATTTCGGTCGACAACGCGAGTTTGTACCGGATCTTCATGGACGGGGTCCCTATTGTCCAGTCTTCCGGACAGGGTGTCGACGGTCGCTATTCGCTCAGCCCGACGTTCCTGCTCTTTGCCGATGACAACGGCGAGGTGGACACCATGGACATCGCCGATATCTCAATGTACTCGCGGGCGCTGACAAATGCAGAGATTGCCGGTCTCGGAGGCATTATCGATTCCTCGCTGGCTTCTATCAAGGACTGGCCGACCTTCAGGCACGACATAGGCCGTACCGCCACGTCGCTTGAAACGGTGACGCTTCCGCTCAACCTGCAGTGGGTATATATCGCGCGGCATGCGCCGTCGCAGGCCTGGCCGCCGCCCGCAAAGCAGAATTTCTGGGGCGGCGTACCCAGCATTGCTGCTTCCAATGCCATGGACCGGGCGTACCAACTCGTGGTTGCGGACGACAGGGTCTTCTTCGGTTCGAACACCGACGGAAAAGTCTACTGTCTTGATGCGGCGAACGGCAGTGAGCTGTGGTCGTTTTTCACCGAAGGTCCGGTCCGGTTCGCGCCGTCGGTGGCGGACAGCCTGGTATATTTCGGTTCCGATGACGGCAGGGCCTACTGCTGCAATGCTTCGAGCGGAAGACAGGTATGGCGCTACTGCTACGATACGGCGGCGCGGAGAATGGCGGGTAATGAGCGGCTCATCAGTTCGCTGCCGGTCCGCACCGATGTGCTGGTCCGCAATGGAAACTGCTATTTCGGCACCGGTCTTTTCCCGACACCGACACCCGGAATGGGTGCCTGGCGGATCTCGGTGAACGCATTGACCAGCACACCGGTCAATACCCAGAGCGCGAGCTATGCGCCGGAAGGATATCTTATTTTCAACGGCACATCAATACTATGCCCCACAAGCCAGCTCGGCAACCAGGCGTTTATGAAAAGTGCGGCGTTCATGCGCAAAACAACTGCGCCGCTTACCTACAGTGAATACGACGGCTCCGCCATCACCGTGGGCTCCACGGCGTTCAGGGGCGACAGCGTCAGGGTGACCGGCGGGACGTGGTCTTCGCCGGTCAACGGCAGGGCTTACTCCCTGGCATTCTCCAACGGCCGCCTCTTCGTGAGCACGAGCAGCGGGTACATCTACTGCTTTGCATCGAACACGGTCACAAAGCCGGACACGATCCGCCAGCCCCTGGTCGATTACCCGTATGCGAGCACCCCGCTCAAACAGCAGTATGCTGCCGCAGCCCAGAGGATACTTTCCGCTTCGGGAGTGACCAGCGGGTACTGCCTGGTGCTTAACAACGACGGCGGCCACCTTGCCTATGAGCTGGCAAAAGCGAGCAATTTACAGATAGTATGCGTTGAATCGGACAGCGCCAAGGTGGCGACCGCACGCCGCCATCTTGATTCTGCCGGGGTGCTGAACCAGGTGACGGTGCAGCGGTGGAGTTCCGGGGTGTTACCTTACGCGAACATGTTTTTCAACATCGTGACGTTTGACGGGTACGGCGCGGGCACGGCATTCAGCGGCAGCCGCAGTGAGGCGAAGCGTGTTCTCCGTCCCTATGGCGGCATGGCGTTTTTCGGTCTGAACGATACGTATCGCAAGGGCGCGATTATCGGCGCCGACGAATGGACGCACAACTACAACAATACCCAGAACAATCCGTTCAGTAAAGACCAATTTGTGAGGGGGGCCGCAAACTTGAGGCTGCAATGGTTCGGGAAACCCGGTCCCCGGGAACGCGTGGACCGGCACCACCGGACACCTGCGCCCCTGTGGAAAGACGGTGTCATGTTTGTTCCCGGAGAGAACTGGTGTACTGCGGTGGATGCCTACAACGGTGCGATTCTCTGGGACAAGGCGGTCCTGAACTCATCGCGCAT
>CAISVC010000620.1 GCA_903888815.1 uncultured Fibrobacterota bacterium | reverse complement strand
GTGGTGTCGGCCCGGGTAACGGTGAAGAGTTTTCCGCATCTTTATTTCAAGCCTGATAATTCTATCGAACACACTCAGCATATTAATGAGCTTCTCAAAGAAATCCGCCATGATCTGGAATGATCTCCACCGTTGTATCGGGCACCATGGATCGTTTCTCATCTCTTCGCATCTGAGCCTTGACGGAGATTGCGTGGGTTCAGAGCTTGCGTTTGCCTGGTACCTTATATCACTCGGGAAAAAAGCAGCGGTATTTAATCACGATCCGGTACCCGCAAAATTCGGATTTCTGAGAAATGCCGGTCTGATCCGTACGGAAAAGCCGCCGGCCGGTGACTTTGAGGCGATCGTGGTGCTTGATTGTTCGAACCTGCGGAGGCTTGGGTGGGATACTGCTACTGCAGGTTATGACGCGTTGCCGAGTATCAATATTGATCATCATCGTGACAATACGCTCTTCGGCAAAGTCAATATTGTCGATACGCATGCATCAGCGACCGGCGAGCTTCTTTACCGCTTTTTTACCGAGGAGCGCATTGCCTTTCCTCCCGAGGTCGCCGAGGCGCTCTATGCCGCGATCATGACCGATACCGGAGGATTCCGGTTCCCTAATACGACAAGCAGGATATTGCACATCTGTGCTGATCTGGCCGAAAAGGGAGCTGATCCGTCGAAGGTATACGAAAAAGCATATGCCTCGCATTCGGCCACCGCGCTCCTCCTGCAGTCGCGCGTCTGGTCGACGCTGAAATTCTACCTTGACGGCAAAGTATGCTGCATGGAGATGCCCATGGCGCTTCTTGAAGAGCTCGGCGCTCCTTACAGCGACAGCGAGGGCCTGGCCGACTGCACCATCTTGGCCGCCGATGTCGAAGTGGGCATTTTGACCAAGCATACCGCAACAGAAACGCACTTCAGCCTCAGATCAAAGGGCTCCATCGATGTCGGAAAGATCGCGCAGAAAATCAAGGGCGGCGGCGGACATTCGAGCGCGGCCGGGTGCACGATCCGGCAACCCCATGGCGAGGCGCTTGAACAGATGCTCGCGATTATCAAGCAGGAGCTTCGTTGAAAAGATACGGTGAAGGATTTTTAAGCATTGACAAACCCGGCGATCGTTCTTCATTTGCGGTGGTCGCAGCCGTACGCCGGGAACTTCAGGGGATAAAGGTCGGGCACGCCGGCACATTGGATCCGGCCGCAAGCGGGCTCCTCGTGCTTGCGCTCGGGAACGCCACGCGTCTGCTGCCGTTCGTGCCGCTTGAACCGAAACAATACCGCTTTGGCATCTGTTTTGGTGTAGAGACCGATACGCTTGATGCGGAAGGGAGCGTTCTCAGGAGCCGGGGAAGCATTCCTGATTCATCAGCACTTGAAAAGGTTCTGCCGCGTTTTTGCGGTGTGTTATCGCAGGTGCCGCCGGATTTTTCGGCTATTAAAATAAGCGGAGTAAGGGCGTATGATCTCGCCCGAAAGGGCAAACGCCTGGAACTCGCACCGAGGCGAATTGAAATTTATTCGCTGCAATTATTGCAGTACGACGCTTCCGCAGGCCAGGCACTGCTCGACGTAACCTGCTCGGGCGGCACCTATATACGTTCACTGGCCCGTGACGTCGCAGAATCGCTCGGCAGCTTCGGCCACGCTTCGCCGATCCGCCGGATCGCAGCGGGAAGATTCCACGTCGATCAGGCGCTTGCTTTTGAAAAACTTGAACAGGCTGGGAAAGCTGTACGTCCGGTGCATGAGGTCCTCAGCGGGTTGCCGTCAATTACCGTCGACGCTGAACAGCGGGCGCGGCTTGCGCAGGGGCGTGATATTGTATGCGAGCGGATAACCGCGGCGGAGAGCGGTACGTCAGATGATATTGTTTACGCTTTTGACGATGAAGATACTATAATAGCTGTTCTTAAAAGGAAAGAGGACGGCCGGTACCATCCGGTGAGAGTATTTATAAAATGATAAAAAAGGCGGTCAGAATTTTTTTGGGGCTAAAGAAAGTTGATTGGGTGTGGGGTGGGCACCACTATTGCCCGCCTTCGCCGTAGCCGGCTCCGGCAGAGGCAGGCAGCTCTGAACTTCAGCGAACCCCCACCCTCAAGTTTCTGTGGAATTGAAATCAAAACGACATAACAGATAAAAAGAAAAATATCTTTATGCAGATACTGAATGTAAATGAAATCATTCCTGCCGGCGAATCTTCCGTTCTTACGGTCGGGAACTTCGATGGCGTGCATCTGGG
>CAISVC010000619.1 GCA_903888815.1 uncultured Fibrobacterota bacterium | reverse complement strand
TATCGTTGAAACAGGTGCATTACCACGTAATCCCCCTTTGTGTTTTCCGGATAAATTTGGTGTGTGGGTACAAAGGTTGAAAAGACCTAAGGCCGCACATGACGGACAAACCTTTTCAAATTCGGCTTTTCCATTAAAAAAAGAATGATTGTTTCCTGCTGGTAACCCAGGAAAAAGCTTCTGTACCGGGGTTGGTTCATTTGTCCCTGGATCAAGAATTTGCATGAACGGCCACTTCGGATGATCCAGATCAAACCAATCTTCATACTTTTTTATTCCTGCATCATATTCCCGCTCTGTAAGTGTTGTTTGAATTCTTGCTCTCAATTCCTTCTTCTCCGCAGGCATGAAAATCACCTGTGTCATTGCAGCAAGCAGCTGAATACAGGCCAGTTCAAGATCATCCCGTGGCAATGCCACTTGGAGTTCGGGCTGTTCCGAACAAAGCAAATTTTTATAGGAAATTTGCTCGAACCGCGATCCTTTTCTCACTGGTATCCATCGGTCTTTTAATAAATTCATTCGTTAACCTCCAATTTTTCCAAACCGTAATCGGCCGTATATTTCAGCGAGTTTTTCCCTTTTTGCCATGTCCAGCCATTACTCTCATGGGTCATAGGCAAATATATGTATCCGTTCTCAAACCGTGGAAGCCAATCTTTCCATCCGGCAGGAACGGAAATGGTATTCAAATTAAGTAATTCACTCCACTCGAATTCATTTACTTTAACACGCTGTTCGCCGTCCAATAGGGTTTTATCAGTTTGTCCCGCCTGAATAGGTACAACAGCCAGCCCCATTTCTTTTCCCCGAGTAAGACTGGCGGCGTTTTGATCGGTATCGGCAAATTGATTCATTCCGTTCGTTGCCCGTTGCTGGGCTTCGTACCACATTAGTTTTTGCATCTCTCTAAATGCGCAGCTTCTGCCGATTACAGAATCCGGTTCTAATTCGCCTACCCATTCCTCTCGTCCATATACTGCTTCTATCCACTGACGATAGGCTGATGGAAACTGAATAGAATTGTTACATTTTTTAAGCAGTTCTCTGGTCCGCCACAAAATTCTGGCATCTCCATAAATCATCTCGTGAGCGGCAAAGTCATCGCTATCATTTGTTAAAATAGTGCAGAACGGATTCTCAAATCCTATTGGTCGGCTTCGTTCATGCCGGTGTAAACGTCCCATACGTTGAAAAAGCAAATCCACCGGGCAAAGCTGGGTTACCAACCAGTCAAAATCCAAATCAAGGCTTTGTTCAACAACCTGAGTGGCAACAAGGATTCTTCCGGTGGTTCGCGGCGCATCTTTGCCATATAATTTTTTTGCAACAGACTCTTTGGCTTGACGGTCTTTGAAGCGATACCGCGCATGAAAAATATCAACTGGAGCAGAGTCGATTTTACGAAGATTCTGAGCCAGTCTCTGTGCCGATTGTACTAAGTTACACACGACAGCAATGGTAGCCCCGCATTTTACAGAAGCCAGCAGTTTTTCTATAACGACCTCTCCCGGTTCCATATCTTTCGATACAACTATCTGGACCGCTACCTCTCGGTCCGGTGGCATTTCTTTTTTGTCTAATGTGTGGATGGACAAATCTCCCGATACCGGAAACCTACTGATAAGCGGATAGGGCGCATTTGCGTCAATGGTTACACCGTATCCTTTTTGCCATGCCTCGAACAATTCCTGTTTCTGGACTGCCGGAAGCGTCGCAGAGAGCAGGATCGCACTTCCTCCTGCTGCTTTCTGGTGCTTGAGTACCTCTTCAAGCACGCCATACATGTACCGATCATACGCATGCACTTCATCAACGATCAGAACGCTTTTTATCACACCGAAACTTCTAACGAAGTTGTGCCGGATTGGCAGAACGGAAAGCAGTACCTGATCAATCGTGCAAACGCCGACCTGCCCGAGGAAAACGCGCTTTCGGCTGGATGAAATCCATTCTGCGCACTGAACTGAGCTTTGATTGCCTTTTTTTGCATCTGGCTTACCTGCTGACTTAAGGTTGGCAAAAATTGCATTGTATTTCGCTTTGCCGTGGGCGAGTATAAGATTTGCATCTCCACCAGCAAACAGAACGGGCGCGAGGCATTGTAACCGTTCCAACATTGCATCGGCAGTAGCCTGCGTAGGCAAGGCAAATACGATAGCATCTGCATGACCGGTGCTAATCAACTTCCAAGCCAACGCCAATGCGGCTTCTGTTTTTCCAGAACCCGTGGTTCCTTCTACTATTGTGAGACCCGTTTCGTTTGGCAGATCATCAATAAGCGTTTGTATCTGCCGAGGGGTGTTGTTATCCGGAAGCAGCGTTCTGACACCTGTAAATTTTGCTGCATGACGACCAACTACCCCAAAATTCTTGATGATTTCTGTTTTCTTGCAATACTCTACCGAATCATCAAAGTAATTATTCAACGGTCGCTCATCGCTCAACCAGCGCACGAATAAATCATTGGAGGCTATCCAGTCTGCAACTGAGCAGAAGCCAGCAATAAATGCCTGGTTTGCCTCTGGTAAAATGGGGATATTAAAATCACCATTGTCAAATAGCTTTAGTATTGCCTGAACCCATTCTGTACGCGCTTGTCTGTCGTGTTCGATTATCTTTAATTCAACGCTTGGATTATGCCAATCCGCATTTTGTGGGATTACTCCGTGATGCCCGGTCACGGAGGCAATCCACGGTTTCCATTTATCCAACAAATCAAAATCTGGTTCGTTTAATCCAAATAGCTGAGGATAATGTTTAATGAACGTATCATACCCGGATTTACCATGATCGAATTCTGAAATTTGTGCTTGACTCAGCAGTAAGTCACCATGGTTTAAACCTTCCCAGATAACATTCCTGATCTCAGGTACTTTGGATTGGAAACGTATATCAAATTTACCGAAATCATGGAGAGCAAAAAACAGGCAGATTGTTTTATAAAACCGATTATCGTCTTTATTCATTCCCAAAGCAAAGGCAATACGTTCACGCAAAGCATGATCCTGTTCCAGCCACACCCTTCCCACCGCCGCCACATCCAGGCAATGATACGGCAACAAATGGTAGTCGTAACCGGCCCCATTTTCCTTCCTCCGGGCCTTGCCCCAGTATTTGTAAATCAGGCTATTTTCCATATATCTTTTTAAGATAATCACCGTCACTCTCAAAACATGAGAGTCGCAATTATTTTCCGTATTTTTTCATCATCCCTGCGATTTTCGTTTTTATCGTTTTCAGTAGTTCCTTCGGCCCGATAACCTCGGCATCACTTCCCCATCGCAGTATATCCATGACGAGTTCGCGACTGTGGCCATAGGGTACGGTGAGACGGTATGTTTTATCGCTAACCCATTGGCCTTGCTGCTTCGGGTGCCACTTTTCCTGCGAAACCTCGTGCGCGGCGGTTCCGGTAAAGTCAATCACGGCTTTTTTATCCGCGGGGCCGGTGAAAATGCCGTAGGAGTCGGCATAAAAAGCCTGCATTTTTTCCGCAGTGACTTTGCGGAACTTCCACGGTGCAAATCCCGCGCTCACGATCCGGTTGAGCGCAAAGGTTCTCAAGTGATTTCTAAGGTGGCAGAATGCGTCCACATACCAGTTGTCGCGGTAGCGGACAAGGGCCTGAGGCGAGATGATTCTTGCGGTCGGCGTTTCATCGGGAAGCTTCGCGTGCTCGATGCGTAGGGGCTTCCCGCTTATCACGGCCCCGGCCACGGTTCGGAAAAGCGTTTCGTCGATCTGCCGGGACTGAATGGGAACAATCTTGATGCGGTCGCGCAGCACTGCCATTCGGGTCTTCTGCGCCTTGAGCAGCGGCTCAAATCGTTTCTTCACCGGCGCAAGAATATCGCCGAAAAAACTTCCATGCAGACTTTCAACCGCACGGTCGAGACAGAGCAGTGCCTCAATTTCGTTTCGCGTGAACCATAATCCGGGTAACTCAAAGGGTTCGTCACCGGTTTTATCGTAACGATAACCGCCGTAACGGCGGTCGAACACAATGGGAGCGCCGAGGTTCGACAGCATGAAGGAGCGTATTCGATGAAAAGTAGCTTCGGAGCAATCGAGTTCGGAGAGGATTTGTTCTTTCGGAACGCTATATGTGCTGCGGCTCAGAAGACGGTGAAAAAGAACGACCTTTTCCCATTTATCCATGTCTCCCTGCCTTGGATTATAATGCGCTCCGCGTTACGATATTTCCGTAATAAGCTTTCCGTAATCAATAAAAGTACCCTATCCGTCAGGTACTGTCAACGTAATCGATTTCGTTCTAACCGCTAATCCGAATTCTCGGTCGCTTCAATATTATACGCATACACGAACGGTCTTCCCTCCTCGTCAGCCGTGATGTCAAGCCGGTAATCGCCGGGCGCAGGCAGTTCGAAATTGAATAAATAAATTAATCATTGGTATTGCCGAAGGGTAATTTTTCGATATGGAGCACTTCCCATCCCTTCTGCTATTTTTAATAATGAAATGAAAAAACGCGACCTTGAAAAAACCGGCATTCCGCGCGGCGAGGTCATGAATATCGCACTGCAGGCCGCTATTGCCGCTTCGCGGGCCGATATGGGTAAAAGAGAGATACTTGGTTTTCTTCAGGCAATCGTTAAAAATCCCCTGCACTTCAAGGACGATCAAATTTTCGGTACGCTCGCGCGCCGGCTGGCAAAAGTCGATGAGGAAAAAAACAGGGAAACGCGCATAACCATGGCGCCATACCGGATCTGGGGAACCGATATTGACAAAGAGGCTATCGCCCAGCTGGAACGCGCCTGCTCCCTGCCCGTGGCCGTGCGCGGCGCTCTCATGCCCGACGCGCACGTGGGTTACGGCCTGCCCATCGGCGGCGTGCTTGCGGTCAGGGACGCGGTCATCCCCTACGCGGTCGGCGTTGACATCGCCTGCCGGATGAAAATGACCGTGCTTGACCTGCCTGCCACGCTTCTGCAGAGCGAGCCGGAGCGTTTCAGGGAGGCGATACAGAAATGCACGCTGTTCGGCGTGGGCGGCGCGTACCGGAAACGTTTGCAACATCCGGTCATGGACGTAGACTGGACCGTTTCGCCCGTCACTGCACAGAACAAAGACCTGGCATGGGGCCAATTAGGCACCAGCGGCAGCGGCAACCATTTTGCGGAATTCGGAACCTTGACTGTTGAGCAAAGCACGATCGGGCTTGCGCCCGGAGTTTATACCGCGCTTTTAAGCCACAGCGGAAGCAGGGGCACAGGGTCAAAGGTGGCCTCATGGTACAGCAAAGCGGCCATGCAGAAGCACCGTGAGCTTCCCCGTGAATTCCAGCACCTTGCCTGGCTTGACCTTGGCTCGCACGAGGGACAGGAATACTGGGCGGCAATGGAGCTCATGGGCAGGTATGCGGCCGCAAACCATGAGCTGATCCATCGGCATATCGCCGCGCACCTCGGCGCCCGTGTACTCCTTGACATTGAGAACCACCACAACTTTGCCTGGAAGGAACAGCATGACGGACAGGAAGTGGTTGTCCACCGCAAGGGCGCCACGCCTGCTTCAACAGGTGTTCTGGGGATTATCCCGGGCTCAATGGGCACGCCGGGGTTTGTCGTGCAGGGCAGGGGAAATGAGGCGTCGCTCATGAGCGCGGCCCACGGCGCAGGCCGCCGCATGAGCCGCACGGCCGCGAAACGGCAGTTCACCTGGAACGACGCGCGGGCACTGCTTGACGCGGCCGGCGTGACGGTCATCTCCGCGGGGCTTGACGAAGTACCGATGGTATACAAAGACATTCTGGAGGTCATGGCCGCGCAGTCGGATCTGGTAGAAATCCTCGCCCGTTTCGACCCGAAAATCGTCAAAATGGCGCCGGGCGGGGAAAGAGCGGAAGATTAATCAATAATAAATCTGAAAATCATTGAGGAGAACGCCCATAAAATTAATTGTTATTAACGGTTATTTTATTTCCTATTGTTAATTGGTAAATAATGAGCCCTTTCAGACACGCTCTTATACGCCGGACGGATGATCTTTCCGCCGCTGACGATCTCCTCGATCCGGTGCGCCGACCAGCCTGCCACGCGCGAAATCGCAAAAATCGGCGTATACAGCTCGCGCGGAATATTGAGCATGCTGTAGACAAAACCCGAATAAAAATCGACGTTGGCGGCCATCGGCCTGCTCTGCCGTTTGGCTTCCGCAATGAGGCGCGGAGCGCACCGTTCAACGGTCCGGTAAAGCTTATATTCGTCGACCCTCGATTTTTCACCGGCAAGCACTTCTGCCTTCTCACGCAGGATCACGGCGCGCGGGTCCGAGAGCGTATAGACGGCATGTCCAATGCCGTAAATAAGGCCTTTTTTATCGAAGACCTCCTTACGGAGAATTTTTCCCAGGTACCGTGACACCTCGTCGTCATCTTTCCAGTCTTTGACATTGCTTTTAATGTCTTCAAACATGTCCGCCACCCTGATACTGGCGCCGCCGTGCCTGGGCCCCTTGAGCGCACCGACGGCGGCCGCGATGGCGGAATAGGTATCGGTTTCCGATGACGTGACCACATGCAGTGCAAATGCGGAATTGTTTCCTCCGCCGTGTTCGGCATGAAGCACGAGCGCAAGGTCGAGAATTTCGGCCTCAAGCGGCGTATAGGCCGAATCCGGCCTCACCATGTAGAGGAAATTCTCGGCGGTACTGAGCCCGGCCTGCGGCTTATGAATGAAAAGACTTTTATTATCGTAGTAATGCCGTTTCGCCTGATAGCCGTAGGCCGCCATGGTGGGAAAACGGCTGATCATTTCGATGCATTGCCGGAGCACGTTCCTGATATTTATATCATCAGGATTGTTATCGTACGAATAGGAGGCAAGCACCGACCGGGCAAGCTTGTTCATGATGTCGGCGCTCGGCGCCTTGAGAATCATGTTCTCGGTAAAGCCCTCGGGCAGTTCGCGGCACGCATCGAGCATCTCGGTAAAACGGTCAAGCTGCTGCCTCGTCGGCAGATACCCGAAGAGCAGCAGATAGGCCACCTCATGAAATCCATGCCTTTTTTCGGTCTGGAACCCCCGTACGATCTCCTCCAGTTCGATGCCGCGGTACCGCAGCCGCCCCTCGACCGGTACCTTTTCGTTTTCGTCAAGAATATAGCCGTGCACGTCGCCGATGCTGGTGAGCCCCACGAGTACTCCGGTGCCATCGGCATTACGGAGGCCGCGCTTAACATTGTATCGCTGATATAATTGCGGATCAATGGTACCCGAGGCAACGGATATCCGGGTCAGATCATCAAGATACTGAAGTTCGAATTCGGAGACCTTTCTGCCCTTGACATGCATAGCGATTATCCTTTTAAATGGCAAACCGTATTTCGGTTTACGGAAAATATATCGTATCCGTGAGGTCAGCCTATTCCAAAAATTCAACCGTCCGTTTCCTTCACCGGAGCGCGGCTCTTGAATTCCGGGAAAGCGGCACGTATTTTTCTCAAAAGTGAACAAGACAGAAACAAAGAGGCTGTCATCATGGATAAAAATATCATACTGCTGGACGAAGCAATAAAAAAAGGCGTGTTTCCCGGCCTTGAAACCTTTCCCTGTCCGTATGCTGCCAAAACCGTGAAGAGCGGAGTGATCAGGATCGTTTATCCGGAGTTCACGTGTGTGTGCCCGCGCACCGGCTACCCCGATTTTGCGAAAATAATCATGTGCTATCTGCCCGATACCCTCTGCCTCGAATTAAAATCGTGGAAGCTCTATCTGAATGCATTCAGGATGATCGGGGCTTTTCATGAGGCGGTTACCGCCCACCTGTTTGATACTCTCAAATTGACGCTCTCCCCGCAATGGCTTCTTGTCGCCGGAGATTTTTTCCCCCGGGGAAATGTCGACACCGCGGTATTGTTTGAAATGCCGGTGAAACGGCCTGCCGGCGCCGATTGCATAATCGAGCCTTTGCTGCCGAAGTGCCGGAGCTTTCATGAACCCTGAAAGCCTGCCGCCGCAGCTTCCGATGGCAGGAAATCACGGGAAAACACCCTGCCCGCTCATGTCCTCCCTGAAGCTCCGAAATGCTGCAAACCATTATGGAATTCCAATTTATTACCAATAGGAATATTGCACATAACTATTTTATCTAAGATTTACCCATCAACATCCGCCGTATCCGGCCTGAATTAATCGGTTTACCGTGGCTCAATGCCCGAGAAAAGGAGACACCATGCCCGGCTTTTCTAAAAGTGCAAAAGGTATGCGTTCATCCGAAATACGGCGGCTTATGGCACTTGCCGCCGATCCTTCAATCATCTCCTTCTCCGGCGGTATGCCCGCCAACAGCCTTTTTCCCATCGACATTCTTGATGAAATTTATAAAAGCCTTTCCCTGCAGGTGAAACAGATTGCGATGCAGTACGGCCCGACCGCCGGCTATCCTCCGCTTGTGGGATCGCTCAAGGACTACCTGCGGTCAAAAGGGCTGCCCCTTGAAGGACAGGACGTCATCATCACTACCGGCGCACAGCAGGCAATCAATATTCTCAGCAAAGTTTTTATCGATCCCGGCGATATGATCGTAACCGAAAACCCGAGTTTCATCGGCGCATTGGCCGCTTTCATGTCCTATGAGGCCCGGCTTGCGGCTGCTCCGCTGGACAATGAAGGAATAGTGATTTCCGAGCTGAAAAAGATACTCGACGCGAATCCGGCACGTATCAAAATGGTCTATTTGAATCCCTTTTTCCAGAACCCGGCCGTGTAGCCGCCCGGCGCGCTGTGGGACTCGAAAAGCGTCACCCGGTGTCC